>CAXNGG010000119.1:0-5588 GCA_964201885.1 Oligoflexales bacterium | reverse complement strand
GTTTTCAATCGAATTTTTTATGTCAATCTACCAATCGAGCCAGTAAAAAAGTAATGCAACCTAAGATCTAAACGCTTCTGAAATGCTTAAAAACCGCAAGTTTTCATGGGCGAAAGCAGATCTGGATTTGAAATGTGCTCTTCTTACTGACCCATAATATGGAGGATTTTAACTGATAGAAACTTAAATGCATCGTGGGACTTAAGAAATTTAGTAAAAATAGGGCCAGCTAGGTCCGAATGGAAGCCCAGGGAGATGACGGCTCTGGATTCTTGGAGTTTTTCCAAGGAGACAACTAGCATCGATGAAGTGGGAAATGAACGGCGGGCTTGCATGAGTAAGTTTGCGTTAGTTTCATGTAGCGGATAAGAGGCTAAGCCTCCGGCTATAGGTTAGGGGGACTTACTTTTAAGTTTTTGAAATTTTTGGCGGATTTATTGACGGCGATAAGGCTGTAATCATCGAGTGTTACCTTTGCTTGAGAGTGTCAAAAATTTAGTCATCAAAGGGCTCGCAAACTCACGAAATGATTTGCTTTTTTTGTTGGCAGACACCTTGCAATTCGATAGGGAGTGGAGATCCTCCTTTCGGGGGGTCATTTGGGGGCAAGAAGCAAATGGATTCAAAAATTAAGTTTCTGGATGACTTTAGCTTAGACCGCCGGTTGTACTGGCGCGTTGGGGATATCTACCAAAGGTATCAGTGGGAGATCGTCTTTGATAAAGGCACCCCAGGCATGCTTTGGAAGATAAGACGGCATGGGTCAGAGGATTGGCATGCCCTCGACGTGAAAAACGTATTTGTCGAACTTTCGGCTCGGCAGGTAGATGTTTCAGATTTTGAACGTCAGCTGGCCGGAAATATAATGACCCAAGCTGTATTTAGCTCTAGCCTCTTGGAAGAGGCGAAGAAGATTCTTGGCCCATCGGTTATAGAGGAAGCGATATCTAACCATAATGAGTTCGCTGAGAAGTTGCTTGAGATGATTCGAGATCTCACGCGAAGCCCTGATAGTGACCAAGCTAATCGTGATCAAGCTGATAGCGACCAATCAAGTAGGGAAGGGTCTACAAGTGTTTTGGATGCGACGGATCGATCCCTAGGAGAATCTTCCCCTGGGCGGAGTCATTCAGAAGTGGCGCAGCAAAAGAACACGAACAGCATCAGTGCTGATAAGGAAAGACAAACTCCTAAACTTGATATTAGTTCTGCTTTTAAAAAGACCGACACCATGTTGAGACTGGTTAAAAAATAAATGCATGCGGACTGTAAACTGTTGTTCTCTCGCGGCATCAGTGGAAGAACACTCGGTTGTGGTTCTTAAATGTCTAGGAAGAGACTTTAAAATTAGAGCCCTAAGATGATCATCCTTCTTGGGGCGAGGCTGCCGCTCCCTAAGATTTGCGCTATATTATAGGCCAAGAGTTTTTGATCGAGAGATAGATTTACTGGCTGCCGTGGAATCCTCTGAGGCTATGCAGGGAAGAATTTCAAAATGGTCCTATGTAAAATCGATTCTTCCTATTAAAGGCATGGAAAAAAGAATCAATTTTACATTTTGGGGAAATCACTTTTGAAGACATAAAATTAGAAATTCTGAACTATTTTAGGCTCGCCATCTTGTCCCTGGCATGTTCAAATCCTGGTCGCCCCATCATGCCAAAAAGATTGATTTTATAGGCTTCCACGCCAGGCTGATCGAAGGGATTGACTCCTAAAGTCAGGGCCGAAACTGCGCAAGCGGTTTGCATAAACGCTAAGAGATAACCAATGGATTCCTCAGAAATGGTGTCCAATTTTAAATTCAGACAAGGAACTCCCCCTTCATGGTGGGCTGCTTCCGTGGCTTTTAAGGCTGCTTTATTGATGGTGGAAATATATTCACCCTCTAGATAATCGAGTTCGTCAATGGGATTTCCTGCGGGAACCCGAAGGCTTCTTTCGATTCTGTGGGTTCCGGTGCATCTTGTCTCTTCGACGGCAAGAAACGTTTCTAAAATATTTCTGACGCCGTCTTGAACATATTGTCCAAGGGAGTGCAAATCAGTCGTGCAGTTAAGGCCCGCTGGGAATATTCCCTTACCGTCTTTTCCTTCTGATTCTCCAAAAAGCTGTTTCCACCATTCCACAAGGCCAGCCATTTTGGGTTCACCAAAAGCCATAATTTCAACTCTAAACCCGCTATTCCAAGCAGCTAGTCGTGCGGCAGCATAACGAATGGCATCAAAGGCTTCCAGACGTTCTAGGGTTCCTTCCTGCATTCCCGTATAGAGGGAGCTAAAAAAGCGATCCGCACCTTTCAGAAGGGCATCCACATTGTGACCAGCGAGCACTAGGGGAACCAGGCCTACTGCTGTTAATACGGAGAATCGACCGCCCACATCGCTTGGAACATCAAAGGAGTGATAGCCATTTTGTTCCGCAAGCCCTCGTAGGGCTCCCTTCTTAGGATCTGTGGTCGCAATGATGCGTCTCGAGGCTAATTCTTTTCCATATCGGGCTTCCATGTAGTTTTTAATCACTCTAAAACCGACCCCCGGTTCCGTGGTGGTTCCTGATTTGGAAATGACATTTACGATGGGATTTCGATGATCAAGATAGTCAAAAAGTTCAATGAGCTCGGTTTCCGATAGATTATGCCCAGCATAAACGATAGGTTTTGTGGAAAGGTCCGTGCCGCTTAAAGCGAGGGCTTCTTGGTAGCGATGACTTAAGGCATCGTGAATGGCCTTTGTCCCAAGATAAGATCCGCCAATACCAATCACGACCACAGTGTCATAGGGCTGACCTAGTAAATTAACATGATTTTTGACTCTCTTTAAAGTTTCAAAGCCTTTTTGTTTGGGCCAGTTCATCCAACCGGTAAACTCTTTCCCCAAGCATTCTTTTCGCATTAATAGCTGAAGATTTTTCAAACAATCTTCCTCTAATACCTTTGAGGATTCTTTTAAAGCTTCGCCAAAAAAACGATTGTCAAACTTTAAGATCACGATTTTCCTCCATGAGAGTCAGATTTTTTTAATTTTGAAAGTATAATTTCAGGGGCGCGGATATGAAAACGTATCTCGCCCTCCACTTCATAGTTGGCATCTATAATAATACATTTTTGATGAACTAGGGATAGGACCTCTCTTTCATCGGGTCTTACGAGAACACAAGCCTCGTGAAACTTATCTTCAAAATACTCAAATACATGATTTCTAAGCCTTTTAATGTCGTCTAAAGAATGGGCAGATAGACAGATAGAGCCTGAGTACTTCTTCTTCAATATTCTAGGCAGGAATGGATCGTCAACTTGATCCATTTTATTGAAAGCGAGAATGGTCGGGATATGGTCTGCGCCGATTTCTTTTAGGACCTCGGCAGTCGTTTCCATTTGAGAGTTATAACTCGTGTGAGAAACATCCACCACATGCAGAAGGAGATCCGCATCAAGGACTTCCTCCAAAGTTGATTTAAAGGACTCTATAAGCCCATGGGGTAGTTTTCTAATAAAGCCCACGGTGTCCGAAAGAAGGATTTTGGGGCGGGTGTTCGGGTCAATGGGTCGAGTGGAAGCGACAAGTGTTGCAAATAACTCATCCTTTCCCTCCGTATCCGCGCTGGTCAGGCCCTTCATGAGAGTCGTTTTACCTGAGTTGGTATACCCAACCACAGCCACTTTGATTTCATTTCGCCTAGAGCGTCTCTGGACTTTGCGCTCCCCTTCAATTTCTTCAAGGCGTTTTTTTAACTTGCCGATGCGGTCGCGGTTCTTTCGTCGGTCCATTTCAATTTGCTTTTCACCGGCACCGCTACCGCTTTGGCGACCAAAGTGAGTCCAAAGCCCCACAAGTCGAGGCATCAAGTACTCGAGCTGTGCAATTTTAACTTGTGTTTTAGCAGCATTGGTTTTTGCGTGCCTAGCAAAAATATCTAAAATGACCCCCGAGCGATCTACCACTTGCCGCTTAATGTCTGATTCCAAATTGCGAATTTGCGGGCCCGACAACACGTGATCAATGACCACAAGTCCGGCACCTTCCTGATCACATAGGGTTTTGACTTCATCGGCTTTACCAGTTCCAATGAGATGACTTGCCGTAGGACGCACCCTTTTTTGAATGATGCGTCCGACCGTAGCAATGCCAAGAGTTCGCAAAAGAGCTTCTAATTCATTAAGATCTTGAATGATTTCATATTCCTGCTCATCAATTTGCATGCCGACAATGACGGCTTTGCGAAATGTATTTTCAATATTGATGAGGGTTTCAGTTTCCAATTTAGCTCCAAGATTTCATGAATCTTAACAGATTTTTCATCAAGGAACGAGGTAAAATATTAATGCAGGCGCGAAGAGAAGGGAGTCTCTAGCATGGCTTTTGATTCCAGGTGCGACATTCGATCAAGGTTCTGAGCTACTTCCGATTCTGTAAAATAGTGTCGGGCTATTCGCAAAAAAATCATATAATGCCCAGCCTCTCGCTGCGCCAGGTGGCGGTAAAAGTCTTTAAGCTCAAGGTCCTCTAGAGCCTCTGCCAATATAAGAAAGCGTTCATACCCTCTCGCTTCAATGAGAGCCGACATTAATAGGCGGTCAAGAAACCTTTCCTCTCGCCCATGTCTAAGCTCTGCCATAAGCTTTGTCACATAAGGATCTTTTTCATCGTAAGGAGAAACCTCGAGCCCTTTTTTCGCAATGATTCTCCAAACCTCATGGAAATGTTCCAGCTCTTCACGGGCCAAACAGACCATGGGCTCTATGACCGCTTTTTTATCAGCGTATTTAGAAAGAAAAGACATGGCTAAAGCGGCCGCTTTTCTTTCGCAGCTGGCGTGATCCAGTAGAAAGTTATGGAAATCCTTAAGTGGAAACTGAACCCACTCAGGCGGTGTTTTTTCTTTGAGGGGAAGATCTATAGGCAGCATGGTTTCCTCTAAACATGCTTTGTTTTAGAGCCATACTCTCCTAGAGTCCAGAGGATTTCGAACGCAGCTGAGGCTTCGCTCAGGCGAATCTATCTTAAGGGCTTATTTCTGGGGCGTTCTGGAGGCATTTGACTGGAGAGAAATCTGTCGCCGGCTTCCTTCAGGGTTCTAGAGGTTGCTATGAGTTCAAACAGATCATCCGCCGCAGCAGCGAGGCTGTCTTCGCTTAAAAAATAACCAAACTTGCTGGTCTGTGTATGATTTTCAAGGATTTCGCGAATGGCCACTTTCGTAGCCGTTTCAAAAACTTTGCTCATGGCACCCCCGCAATAGATGAAACACGTTCCGCTTAAGTATAGCACGTCCGGCATTGATTTTGTAAGGCGCTGATTAGCATGGCTAAATTGTTGTATTTCATGGAAATGCTAAACTTTATATTAGAAACTCCGACACCTTACCTGAGACCCTTTTTAAAGCAGGCGGATATGGCAAATTTTTGGAACCTCGTTATTTTACTTTTTACCTATTTTTTGGTGCATGGCCCTTCGATTGGCTAGTTCTAGGCAGAACTCAGAGAAAGTTTGCACCTCTTGGCAAATCGCTCTTAGAAACTTTGCTCAGTCATAAGAATTTAGTATACATTTCCTTTTTAGACTTCTTTGGCTTAGGTTGAACTGATG
>CAXNGG010000118.1:0-5594 GCA_964201885.1 Oligoflexales bacterium | reverse complement strand
CCCATTGAACGTGCAGAACCCAAGATGATTTTCATTGCCGCTTCTTCGTCGTAAGCATTGAGATCTTCCATTTTCATTTTGGCGATCTCTTTGACTTGCTCCATGCTGATTTCACCACAAGTCGCCTTGCTTGGCGTCTTGGAGCCGCTCTCAATCTTGGCAAACTTCTTAAGAAGGTTGGAAGCTGGAGGACTCTTCGTGATGAAAGTGAACGACTTGTCGGAGTACACGGTGATGATTGTTGGCAATACATCGCCTGCCTGCTTTTGCGTCTTTGCATTAAACTCTTTGCAAAACGCCATAATGTTCACACCCCTTTGGCCCAATGCCGGTCCAATGGGTGGTGCAGGGTTAGCTTTTGCTGCTGGAATCTGCAGCTTAATAAATCCAGTTACTTTTTTAGCCACAATGAGCTCCTATAAACCATATTCATTATCCAAATCTTGAATGTACTCAAGGAAGGGAGGCAAACCTTTACGTACCTAAATACGTTTTGTCAACAGATTTCTTCAAATATTTAAAATTTGAAAATTAAGTTAACTTTTCAACCTGGTTAAAACCAAGCTCGACCGGTGTCTCACGGCCAAAAATACTCACTAAAACCTTAAGCTTCTGCTTATCAGCTTTAACTTCATCCACAACACCATCAAAATTAAGGAAGGGACCATCCTTTACCTTAACCACTTCACCTTTAGAGTAGATAGCCTCAATTCGAACTGGGCCAGCTGTTGACAACGCTTCCTCTTTGACGTCACCCAGGAAGCGAAGAACATCTTTATCTGTCATGGGACGTGGCTTCTTTGAGTTGCCAACAAAGCCCGTAACTTTTGAAGTCCCAATGACACAGGCCATCGTGTCATCATTCAAATCCATTTGCACAAAAATATACCCAGGGAATGAGGTCTTTTCGACTCTCTTCTTTTTACCGCTTCTCAATATTTTTTCTTGGGACGTCTTAGGAACTACCACTTCACCAAAGCTCAACTCAAGCTTCTGGCGGGTGATACGATCTACTAGAGTCAAACGGGCTGCATCTTCTGAGCCTGCATAGGTATTGACGATGAACCATTTGAACTTTGGATTCAGAATGCTATCGTTTATGCTTTCAGAATGACTTTCTGCAATTTCCATTTCAACCTCTCCGTGAATCTATCAAGCAATAATAAACTTAAGAACCCAGGCCCAAACCGTATCAAATATCGATAATATGACCCCAAAAATCGCGCAAACAATAACGACTACCTTCGTCATTTTCCAGGTGTCAGGACCAGTTGGCCAGTTCACCTTCTTAACTTCAGCAATTGTAGAGAGGTAGTATTCGGTTCGCGTACTGTCGCCAGCCGCAATCCACACACCTGTTATGCCTATGGCAAGCCCACCTATCGTTGCGGCTAACGGGAACCAGCTATCGTATTTTTCGAGCCATCCGGTTTGTATTCCAACTGTCGTAATCGCCTTATAGCCGATGAAAAAAAACAGGGCCCCAGCAACTACATAAGAGAGGTTCAACCAGAATCGTTCGTCTTTTGCCATCACAATCTCCCAAAACTATATTCTAGACGCGTGATTAAGGATGCTAAGTTCAAAGGAACCGAAAAATTAAATTTTAAGCAGGCGAGGAGGGATTCGAACCCACAACCTACGGATTTGGAATCCGCCGCTCTACCGTTAGAGCTACTCGCCTTCTTATGTGAAAAAGGGCTAAGCGCCTGAACGCCAAGCCCTGATTTACCTTAAACAAACCAACAACTTACAGAAATACTACTTGACGATTTTAGCGACAACGCCTGCACCAACGGTACGGCCGCCTTCGCGAATCGCAAAGCGTAACTGTTCATCCATAGCGATCGGAGCAATAAGTTCTACATCAATAGAAACGTTATCTCCTGGCATTACCATTTCTACGTTATCAGGAAGCTTAATGGAACCTGTAACGTCCGTTGTACGGAAGTAGAACTGAGGACGATATCCCTTGAAGAATGGAGTATGCCTTCCGCCTTCTTCTTTTGTAAGAACATAAACTTCAGCTTTGAACTGAGTGTGAGGTGTTATTGAGCCTGGCTTAGAAAGAACTTGGCCACGGATAACATCTTCACGCTTTGTTCCACGAAGAAGGATACCTACGTTATCGCCTGCTTGACCTTCGTCAAGAAGTTTTCGGAACATTTCAACACCAGTACAGATGGTTTTTTGAGTGTCACGAATTCCAACGATCTCGATTTCTTCGCCAACTTTTAACCTACCTTTTTCAATTCTACCGGTAACTACCGTTCCACGGCCAGAGATTGAGAATACGTCTTCCACTGGCATTAGGAATGGCAGTGAAAGAGGACGCTCTGGAACTGGAACATATTCATCAACAGCTGCGATGAGTTCCACAATTTTCTTAGCCCAAGGGTCGTCTTTGGTAGCGGCGTTTAGAGCGCCCAAAGCAGATCCACGAATAATCGGGGTATCGTCGCCAGGAAATTGATATGTTGTTAGAAGCTCTCTAACTTCCATTTCCACTAGGTCAAGAAGTTCAGCGTCATCAACCATGTCGCATTTGTTGAGGAAAATAACAATTTTAGGAACGCCTACTTGGCGAGCTAAAAGGATGTGCTCACGAGTCTGTGGCATCGGACCGTCTGTTGCGGCAACAACCAGGATCGCGCCGTCCATTTGAGCAGCACCAGTAATCATGTTCTTTACGTAGTCGGCGTGTCCAGGGCAGTCGACGTGCGCATAGTGGCGCTTATCTGACTGATATTCTACGTGAGAGGTATTGATAGTAATACCACGAGCTTTTTCTTCAGGGGCCTTATCGATTTCATCGAAAGCCTTCACTGCGCCACCGTACATAAGTGACATAACCTTAGTAATGGCAGCAGTTAATGTGGTTTTTCCGTGGTCAACGTGACCGATGGTACCAATGTTGACGTGAGGCTTATTGCGCTCAAACTTTTCCTTTGCCATGAATTCCTCCAGAGGATTATAGACACGTTTCAATTAGATCTTTTTACTTAAGCACTTCGCAGCAATTTTACAATTAAAACTGCTGCTATCTCCAAATTGCTTCCGCAATCTGATGGATTTTTTCTGGAGCCCGAAGCGGGAATTGAACCCGCGACCTCACCCTTACCAAGGGTGCGCTCTACCCCTGAGCTACCCGGGCAGTTTAGAACGCGAACAACACTTTTATCTTTCTTAGCTATTTAAGGCAAGCAATAAATGCTCGCTCTGAATAGTTTAGAGATGGAGCGGGAGACGAGACTCGAACTCGCAACCCTTAGCTTGGAAGGCTAATGCTCTAGCCATTGAGCTACTCCCGCTCATGTGTCCACTTGGTGGAGGAGACTGGAATCGAACCAGTGAAGCGTAAACGCAACGGGTTTACAGCCCGTCCCCTTTGGCCGCTCGGGCACTCCTCCGCCGGGTAGAAAATCTCTGGAGCTGGTGATGGGACTTGAACCCGCAACCTTCTGATTACAAATCAGGTGCTCTACCAATTGAGCTACACCAGCCTACTTCCCCAACAATTTATTTTTAACGACAAAAATTAGGGAAACAGCTTATTAATGATTTTACCGGGGAATGTCAACTCTCAATTTTCACAATTCGCTTTATTTCTTGCTGCTTAAAGTTGAGACAAGGATTCCAGCGGCCACTGAAACATTCAAAGAGTCAAGTTTTCCAGACTTTCTGGGTATGCACGTGATTTTATCGCACTTCTCGCGTAGGAGCCTGGAAATTCCTTTTTCTTCATTCCCGAGAATCAGGCAGTTTTTAGGATAGAAACCGGCCAAGGCGGCAACGGATTCCCCCTCCATATCAGCGCCCAGTATCCAGTATCCTATTTCTTTAAGGTCTGCACAAACTCTCGCCAAATTTGGCACGACAAAAACTCTGATATGTGCGAAAGCGCCTTGAGATGTGGCTAGGGCAAATTCAGTGACCCCAGTCTGCCTGGCATTCGGAATAATAAGCACTGAGACGCCAAAGAATGCTAAACTTCTAGCGATAGCACCTAGATTTCTTGCGTCTTGAATATGATCCAACATGACGATCAGGGGATCATTCTTTGCCTTTAAATGATAAAGCAAATCAACGCTATCAAACTCTGGCACCTGAACTAAAGCAGCAACTGGGCTTGTCGGCTTTCGAAAAGGACTCCCATCTGGCTTTTGCCAGTACTCAGCCTTAGAAACTTTCGATGAAAGCTGAGGGTATCTTGATTCATCTTTTTTGTCTTTAAACCACACTTTTTCAATGAGATGGGGCGCAAAATTCACATACTCTTTTAATACGGACTCGCCTTCAATGACAAATATTCCGCCCTTTTCTTTGGAATGGTTGTCTTTTTTGGGGATTCTTTTATTCAATTTAGCCTACTTAAAAATGGATTTGTAAGTGGCCTTTAGTTGGCCGACGTGCTCACTCGAGAGGGAATCTATAGCTGATAATATAGTAAAATAAACAAAATTCATAAGCACACGTTCAACGCGCTCCATCCTTTCGGGGAAAGCATGAAGCAGTGCAAATAGATTTTCAATGGAAGGAGCCGTTATTTCCATTCTTTCATTGATCTCTAAAAAACGTGCATCGCCATCATCCATATTTAGAAGTGCGAATCTTGCATTTTCGACGGGCAATGGTAAACCCTCAGCCGAATAGCCTTTAAAAAGAACGGGCAAAATCATCGTATACCCGTCTAAAATATTCTTAATGCTGCTCAGGCCAGGGCCAATGGGACTTCTCTGATTGAGCCCTTCAATGTGAACGCCACCTTGGTGATACAATTTAAATAATTCAATGGTGGTATTGATTTCGCTTAATCTCGATGCCTTCTTTAGAGCTTCAACCTTTTTTTCATTATTGATCATCGTCATAAAATCATGAAGAAAGGTCCCTGGCTTGACATCAACTCTTTTCAGATAGTCTGGTAGAATTCTAATAACGCATGTATCTTTACACACCGATTGAAACTCGCAAAACATGGCAGAAAAAGCGGCAAGGTCCTCGACATATTCTTGGCCATCTGTGTTGATGGGCAATTCGATAAATGACGTAGCACCATCCACAATTTCATATGAAATCATATTTTGAATAAAAAAAGATCGCACAATGCATGCCATCTGCCTGGTCAAAGCCTTCCAGAGCTGTGTGTGGTCAAAAACGCTATTTTGCACCAAGATCTGACCAAATTTTTTTTCCTTCGTAACCAAAACTGCGGAATCTAGCAATTGATCTAAAGTAATGATTCCTTCTCTATAGATCACCTCCCCCAAACGGTCATCAATTTGATTTGAAGTTGCAAATACAAATTTACCTTTGGAAAAAAAGAGCATTTTTTTTGAGGCGTCTTCCCAATGCCCGGAGATGGAACCACTAAACTTCATTTCCGATAGTTTTGAAATAAGTGCCAGAAATATCTTGGGATCTGCACGGCCTACCGTGCTGCGAGATTGGGAATTTGAAGCCATTACCACACTTTTGCCAAGTGCTATAGCCTGCCAATCTGAAGCCCTTGCCTCTTCGCCATCTACTTGAAGATTGAAGCCCTCAGGCGATTTATTCAGTTTTACTAGCGTCATGGCTACCCTTTCAGCTTTTGT
>CAXNGG010000117.1:0-5602 GCA_964201885.1 Oligoflexales bacterium | reverse complement strand
GAAGGGTCCTCATCGGGTAGACGCATGTCTTTTAAAATAGGCAATGTTTCTTGAGCAAGTGCCAATAGTTTTTTAGAATCTTGGGGGTGCCAAGCTCCTTCACGATCGATACCGATCACACCTAAACAAACATCTGCTCGATTCAAAAGGGTTTTGATAATAAAATTTGCACTGCGACATGATATTTCATGCTCAGAGGATTGCCCGCCATAAATTACAAGAACTGGTGTCGCCATTTTTTGCTCCCTTAGATTTCGTTTTGACTTCCATTATAGTCTACCTGGATTCAAGTAAACTTTGAACTGCGTCGCCGATACGTGATGGCTCTACTTTATCAAAACATTTAGGCTCATTAGTACAGCTCTTCTTCCAACAAGGGGAGCAAGGTACGTCGGATTGTATCTTCACTCCCCTATCATAGAGATCTACTTCTTGAATGCAGCTCACTCCAAACCATGCCACCACCTTTTTTTTGAGACCAATGGCTATATGCATTCCAAGTGAACAACCCGAAAGCACCACATCGGCAGTATCCATCCAAAGTATGCCGTTTCGAAGTCCGTCTTCGGTCGGCGTATTTACAACCATGGGGTCATCTAAAAAAAAGCTTTTCATGGATTCTTGACGAGATGTGTCTTCTGGCCCACCCAAGAGGGCGACTGCGTAGTCGGGAAAGCGTTTTCGCCACTCTTTGATGACTTCAACCCCCCTTTCCACGGTAAATTTTTTGTAGGGAAATAAGAGCGAACAACCGGTGTTATAGCCAATGATGCCGGACTTCCCTTGAAGAATCGCGGCTCTTCTTTGCGCGACTAGAGCTTTCTCCTCTTTTGTAAGGTCCAGAATATATTCATCTCGCTTAAAAGGGAGGCCCATCGATCTGGTAATCTGTTCATTTTCAGTCATTTGATTGATTTTAAACTTGAGCTCATCATCTAATCCCACATCATATTGATACTGGGCGTGGGGTGAATAAGGCACAATGTTTCCGAATGTGTCTAAACCAAAGCCGTATTTCTTTTCCGCTTTTATGATAGCTGAGAGAGCCCCCGCCTCTATGGACTTATCAACACTAAAGAGTACATCAAACTCTAGAAACTGAATCACCGCTTGATTTTTGGGACTCAACACCATAATGCGGTCGATGTCTGAGTTGTTTTGAAGAAGCGGAGCGCACATGGGAAGAGTGATCCAAGTGATATGAGCTCCCGGATACTTCTCTTTTATCGGCTTAAGTAGAACTGTTGATCTTAACACGGCGCCCATGGCTTCAAGGCTCACAATGACGACTCGCGTCTGGACCTGATCAAAATAAGGGCAGTCGGTGCAGGATCTTTTATACTGGCATGGTTTATAACCGTTGAATTGGCGGCAATCTGTTTTGTACATCCTAACCCTGCTATAATGAGTCGTATTGTTGTTATAGGGAGATTTTACCTTGAGCCGAACAATTCGGGTAATAAAACCCGCTGGTCGCGAAAAAGTGCCTGATTTTTTAGCCCGACTCGAGCAGCTAAGAGAAGCTGGCTTTTCTGTCTTTTATGATGAAACCCCGGAAGAGGCAAGCTGGTCTTACACGGCTGGGTCAATTGAAAATCGAGCTAACGAACTTAATTCCGCCCTTAAAAGCTCATCACCAGATATTTTGCTCGCCGCTCGCGGAGGATATGGGTCCAGCGACCTTTTGGAACTTGTGGATTGGAAGTCTCTTAAAGGCCTACCAGAGAAGACTATTGTGGGATTTTCGGATATCTCTGCGCTTTTGTCCGCGATCTATACTCGCTTAGGCTGGCGAGGCGTTCACGGCCCTATGCCCGGATCATCACTCTGGGACTGGGGGCCTGACGTAACCTTACTTTTAGATATCCTTAAAGGTCAAAAGACCGAATTTCAATTTGAAGTAACAGCTCTGAAGCAAGCTCATTTCGATGTGCGTGGGGAGCTTTTTGGGGGCTGCTTTTCCGTTTTAACATCTTTGATTGGAACACCATTTTTTCCTAAAAGCTTATCGGGAAAGATACTTTTTTTGGAAGACATCGGTGAGAACCCCGGCAGACTTATGAGATTTTGGAATCAATGGATTCAATCTGGAGCCACGCGGGGAATCAAAGGGGTGCTTCTAGGACATTTTTCTGGGCTAGGAGAGCCCTCTGAAAGTCACTGCCAGATTTTTTTTGATGAATTTGCAAAACGGGCAGATGTTCCCGTCTGGCACACATCCGTATTCGGGCACAAGCAGGGAAACTATCCTATGCCAATGGGCGCGACAATTCAATTAACTGGATCCAATGCGATTTGGAAACTTTAGACTAAAAAGGAATATGAAATATGAAGGACAAAAAAGTTTATTTTATGGGGATTGCGGGAACAGGGATGGCGAGCGTAGCAGGACTAGCCATGCAAGACGGCTGGGACGTGAGTGGGAGTGATGACAACATTTATCCCCCCATGTCTACCATGCTGGAGGACGTGGGCATAGTGGTTCAAACGCCCTATGACGAAGAGCGTTTGAATAAGATAAAGCCTGATTTAGTGGTGGTTGCCAATGTACTGTCCAAGAACCATAAGGAAGTTGCCGAGCTTTTAAAACTTGGCATCAAATATACTAGTTTTCCGGAATTTTTAGGTCAGCACTTTTTGGCCAAACGTCATGCAGTGGTCGTTGCGGGAACCCATGGAAAGACCACAACAACTTCTCTTTTAACCCATATTTTAAAGGATTTAGGCGAAGACCCAGGGTACGTTATCGGTGGTATCCCTAAGGCTTTCAAAAGGTCGTTTGAACTTGGAAAAGGCCAAACTTTTATTGTCGAAGGTGATGAATATGATACTGCCTTCTTTGACAAGGAGTCGAAGTTTCTTCACTACCATGCCAAGCATCTGATTTTAAACAACATTGAATTTGACCACGCAGACATATTTAAAGACCTTGATGCCATTTACCTTATGTTTCAAAAGCTGGTTGCCCAAGTAAAAGATCCGAGTCAAATCATCGCCAATATTGACGATCCAGGAGTCATTGAACTTTTAAGAAGGTCTGGCCTCACAGAAAAAGTTGTGGGAGTTGCTGCCTGGGGAAAGAACATCCTCTCCTCCTATAGAGTCCTAAGTACCAAAGTACTCAAAGCGAACGCCGAACAACAAACTTGGGAAGTGGAGATGCGAACCCCTAGATGGGGCGATATTAAACTAAAAACAGCGCTTTCAGGCGATTACAATGCTGCAAATCTATGCCAAATCATGGCCTGTCTTGACTCGATGATGTCCAAGGGGGTGATATCGCTAGCTACGATTGAAAAAATCCAAGCCGCGGTACTTAGCTTTCAAAACGTCAAACGCCGCCTCGATTGTTTAGGAGAGGTGAATGATATCATTGTCATGGAGGATTTTGCGCATCATCCAACCGCAGTAAAACTGCTAATAGAATCCCTTAAAAAGAATTTCCCGACTCGAAGACTCTTGGTGGCGTTCGAACCAAGAAATGCCACTTCCAGGCGAAATACCTTCGAGAAACAATATGGCGAGGTATTAGCCCTAGCAGATATATCTCTCATCGGAGCCTGCCCAGAAGACAAACGAATCCCCGAGCATGAGAGGATGAGCACGAGTCGTATCGCAGCCGCGATCGGCCAAAGTGCTCAAGCATTTAGCACCAACGAACAGCTTCATGATTGGTTGCTCCAAGCCCTTAAACCGCAAGATGTGGTTGTATTTATGTCGAGTGGCAGCTTTAACGGCATTCAGCATCGCCTCGTTCAATCTTTATTTGCAAAATATAGTCCTGAAATAGTGAAAGGTGTTGAAATTAGAGCCCATACGATTTAAACCATAACGCATTAGGGTTATAAAACAGCCCCAGGTGGGGCATGAAATTCGTCTTAGGAGATAAAGAACATGGTAGTTAAAATTAAAACAGCAGCGCTTTTATTAGGTCTAGCTCTATTCATCTCATGTACAGATGATGCGTCAAAAACAGTAACTGAGCCGGTTCAAGCAAGTCAGACAACTGGTGCTGAAACGCCAGCTGCCACTCCAGGCGCTGGGGTTCCTGATTTTGCAAACTCAACGATCTTCTTTGCATACGATGATTACTCTCTAACCACTGAGGCACAATCTGAGCTTAGCAAGATTGGCGACTACCTAAAGGCTAACACAACAGCTGTTGTGCAGGTTGAAGGTCACTGTGATGAGCGCGGAACAGTAGAGTACAATTTGGCATTAGGCGAGCGCAGAGCTCAGTCCGTTAAGTCTTATCTTGTAAATCTTGGCGTAACTGATGCCAGACTTTCTACAATCTCCTACGGCGAAGAAAAGCCTGCGACTGAAGGTCATGATGAAGCGGCATGGGTAAAAAATCGTCGCGCTGCTTTTGTATTAACTGTTAAGTAATTTTGCGGGGACACTTACAGCGCACTGTTGTGTCCAATAAAGAGGCAGGAAACTGCCTTTTTTTATTTTCCTGCTCTTGCGCATTAGTTTGCATGTTTTCTCTTAAAAGAGTATTTTTCTCCTTCAAGGAAATTTCCTTGATTAACCATATTTAGACCATCGGAGGTCCGTCTTGGATACGGCTCTGTCTTTCTTGATCATCATCGTAGGCGCAGCAAGTGGCTTTTTTCTTGGTGCCTATCTACATAAAAAACAACTCACCGCCGCTTTTGAAGGCGCTCAATCCGAATCCAAAAAGATTCTTGAGGACGCCCGCCGTGAAGCTGACCAGCTGATAAAGCAGTCTCTGCGCGAAGGAAAAGATGAAGCTAAGAATCGGCGCAAGATTTTTGAAGAAGAGGCTAAAAAAAGACGCGCAGATTTTTCACGCCTTGAACAGTCCATTCAGTCTAAAGAACAGAATGTTGATAAGAAATACCAGGGTCTTGAACAAAAAGAAAAAGACATTGAAGGTAAGGAAAAGCGCGTTCAGCTTGAAGAAAAGCGTTATGTCAAGCTCTTAGCAGAAGCGGAACTCGCATTAGCAAAAACTCAAAAAACGCTTGAAAAAGTCGCCAATATGTCGGCTGATGACGCCAAAAAAGAACTCATGGCGGCCATTGAAAACCAGGCGAGAAAAGAAGCTCAGACTACCATTCGAGCCATCGAAGCCGAAACCCGCAAAGAAGCCGAAGTGAGAGCCCGTTCCATTTTGAGCGTTGCTGTGCAAAGGCTTTCTGGGGAGTACGTAAATGATTCCACGATTTCCGTTGTTCAGCTTCCTAGCGAAGAAATGAAGGGAAGAATTATTGGTCGTGAAGGTAGGAATATTAGAGCCATTGAACAGGCTACCGGCGTAGATCTAATCATCGATGATACGCCTGAGGCGGTTATTATCTCTTGCTTTAATCCCATTAGAAGAGAGATCGCAAAAATCACTCTGGAGCGTTTGATTGCGGATGGAAGAATTCACCCTGCAAGAATCGAAGAAGCAGCTGATCGCGTCACTACTGAATTTGATCTTATTTTAAAAGAACATGGAGAGCAGGCTGCCTTTGAAGTTGGAATTACAGATCTCCACCCTGAAGTTCTGATTTACCTGGGTAAACTCAAATACAGAACTTCCGGCTTACAGTCTGTGCTTCAACATTCTGTGGAAACTGCCCACCTTTGC
>CAXNGG010000116.1:0-5660 GCA_964201885.1 Oligoflexales bacterium | reverse complement strand
TAAGCCACTTCGCCGCAAACCCACTCATTAAGCGAGGACATTTCATGACCACTAAAACTGATGGCATTCTAGCCTTGTTTGACTACCTCGACGATGTTGAGGCCGCCCTGGAAACTATGAAAGGAAGGCCTGAATTTAAAGACCACATCCTTTACAGCCACACCAGTTATCATGAGCTGGTGCACCATGCTGAGGAACGCTATGGTCCAAGTCAAGTGAGGTGGTTCACCTTAACTGGAGCTTTGACGGGAGCAATTGCAGGCTTTTGGCTCCCCATTCTTTGCGATTTAGACTTTCCTTTGATCGTAGGCGGTAAGTCCCCAGCATTCAACTCGTTACCACCGAACATCATTTTTATCTTTGAGCTTTTTGTACTCTTTGGTGCTTTAGCCACCATCCTAGGCATGCTTTGGCTAGGTCGATTGGGCAATCCCCATGCTCGCATATTGGACAATCGTTTGATGGATGATAAATTTGGAATTTTTGTTCCAGGTGCTCGAGTCGATGGGGAAGAAGCTTCTTTGCTGAAGAGTCAAGGTGCTTTTGAAATTAAGAAGACCAGCTAATTTAGGAGTACGACGTGAAGCTGTCCATAAGTAGAACCTATCTTTGTCTCAGTATCATCTTGACGGCATCCTGCAACAAAGATCCCAATGATACCAAACTTCAGTATTTGCCAGACATGGCAGATACTCCTATCGTTAAAGCGCAACGGGAGTATCTGGATCCACCAGAAGGAAGTGTCGCTTCCTCGGCAATTCTTTATCCCGCAACAGCTGAAGCCTCAGAAAAAGCGCTTCAAAATCCTTTTTTGCAATACCCTGAAGGTCAGGCAGAAAAAGGTAAAAAGTTTTTCAATATCTACTGCGTTCCTTGTCATGGGGAAGCAGGTAAAGGTGACGGCACAGTTACCGCTAAACTTCCAGCTCCTCCCGACATCACCACGGAAGCTTATGCCAAACGTGGCGATGGTTTTTTCTTCCATACCATTACTTTCGGTGTTCGAAATATGCCTTCCTATGGACATAGTATTGCTGCACACGAACGTTGGTTAATTGTTATGTATCTAAGAGAATTGCAAAAGGCGGGCAAATGAACCTGAATGACTTCTATCAAAAAAGACAAGAGTTGTACTTAAATGTTTCTCCTCGTTCCCAAAATATCGTCTACGCTCTGATGGCTCTAGGGTTATTAGGCATAGGGTACGGGTTTGCTACGGAACCTACCCGGGTTTGGGGAGCTCTCCTGACTTCTGGCTTCTTCGCTTTTTCTATCGCGTTTGGTGGAGCCGTTTTTGGTCAGATGCAAGACGTGGTAGGAGCTGTATGGGGAAGACCGATTCGTCGGATTCATCAAGCTTTTTCTGCGTTTCTTTTGCCAGTGAGTATCCTTTTAGTAGTCATCATGTTCGCAGCCCGATTTAAGATTCTCGGCGCAGGTGAAGTTTACAAATGGATCGCAGACCCCGCCATGATTGCCCATAAAGATGGAAAGAACTTTTGGCTAACCCCTAATTTTTGGCTTATCAGAAATGTCGGCTGGATTGTTGTGATCAACCTCGTGCTAAACTGGTTTAAAAAAGAGAACTTTGCGGCCGATAAAGATTTTTTGGCCGGCAAACTCGATCAAGCAGCTGCTAGAGCTAAGCTTTCCAGTCAGCGCCTTAGATTTTGGTCAGGCCCACTTCTATTCGTAGTCGCTTGTGGATTCACTTTTTTGACCTTTGACTTAACCATGTCCTTGTCACCAAACTGGTACTCAACCCTTTGGGGGGTATGGTCTTTTGCTGTATTGATGCAATCCTTACTTGCTTCCATATTGATTGCCCTATTCCTTTTAGAAAAAACAACTCTTTCGGGATACTTCCGAAAAGGCGTTGGCGGCCAATTCCACGATGTTGGTAAGATGATGCACGGCTTTACAGCTTTTTTTGGCTACACTACTTACGCCCATATCCTCACTTACTGGTATGCGAACATGCCTGAAGAGACCGAATATTTTATTCATCGTCTTCATTCGCCTTGGGTTTATATTGTGATTGCTGTTGCCATTTTATGTTTTGTAATTCCTTTCTTCACGTTGATTCCAAAGCCCGCAAAATACACCCGTTCGGTAACTCTGCCACTTTGTATATTGGTGCTTTTTGGACAATGGCTCAACTACAATCAGATCGTGATGTCAGAAGTCATTACTAAAGATTACGGAATTCCAGTAGCAGAATTCGGCGCCTTGTTTTTAGTCTTTGGAGGATTTCTCTTTTCCTTCATGGCCCGAGGCAAGTCGAGCCCCATGATCCCCGTGACAGATCCGAAGCTTATAGAGGCCTTAAGTTCCGGACATTAAAAAACCAGAAGACCAGAAAGAAGACCTGAAAGGGTCTTCTTTGTTTTCGGCGTTCAGAGGAGATTTTCAAACACATCGCCCTTAGGCGCTGACACTCTGGTCTTTGATGGTTTAGGGAAAGTTTGAGAAGGCCAGAGCGACTTTACGGCCAGCCTGAAGGACCGCACGCTTCCAATCGAAATTAGCCTCCGGCAGTCCACTCTTGCCGGGGTGAAGTTTTAGCTCGCCCCGATATAGATTGCTAAACGGAATGATTTGTACCTGAGCCAGTTCTAGGGTTTCTTTTTTTAGGAGAACCCGAGCTATGATGTTTTTATGATTGGATACGCATCCCGAATGGGAAAAATTCCCAAGCCCATGAAATACAATCCCCTTGCCACCAGTTGATTTTTCAATGGCTTCCACCTCTCCCCACCTGTGCTCGCCTTCAGAAAAGACGATGTCGCCACCCGCTTCCTTAATAAATCTTGAAGCATAGGCTTTTCCCTGTTCAAGGGTAGATTGAGTATGGACTGATAGAATCTTTATCTTGGCATCAGATCGCCCCATTGCTTGGAGAATCTGTTCTCCCTGATAATTCGCCTCTCCTCTAGAGGTAGAATGGGTTCGCCAATTTAGAAACGATACAGCGGCAAAGGCTACTTTAATTTTCTTGCCTTTGAGCTCGAAAATTCTCGTAGAAACTTTGGAAATCTCGTGGGACTTTCCAATGCCATGCCAAAGCATTTCCTTACCCTTAGCTAGGGTCGTTAGTTCATAGCGCGTTCGCATGGCACCGGTCGTTTTTTCGTCGAACTGAGCGCAATCCTCAGCATGGTTATTACTGACACCAAAGAGATTAAATCCAAAATCAAAGGCATCCTTCAAGGCCTGGGGAGGAGACAGAAAAGGAAACTGCACGAGGTTCCATTTTTGACAGCTGGGCCCCACACTGCTTTCCCAATTAAGAAAGTTCAAATCCCCTCCAAGGATCAGACCCTCCGGATCAAAGGAACGTAAAAGGGAGGAAAAATCACTTTTCTTAAGTTGGGGATCTTGCTCTGTCCAACCGGTGTCACCGACCCCACGCACATCGATATAATCCTCGCTAGACGGAAAAGGCATAGATTGCCAATCAAGCGCCGCAAGGGTGTTGGGCTTCTTCTCACTCGGACTCGATATAGCCTTTGGGAATGCCGCCCCTAAAGCTCGCGGAGATTCACTTAAGGTGCCAGAATGGGCATGAGCATCCCGTAGAACGAGAAAAAGACATGCGATAGAAATTCTTATTTTGAGACTTAGCAATCGTACTCCACGGACCTACTTTGTTTCTCTAACATTCCACCGGGCGCTCACCTTAAAAACGAAACCTAAAAAGTTGTACTTTAAAAAACGCCAAGTGTGTTTTTTAGGGACTACTTCCGGCTTCACTTGACTCTGCCCCTTACCGTGACCTAGTTCAGCCGCCCCCTATCGGACTCTATTTTTAAAAATGAAATGTTTGTTGAGCTATGCCATTTATCTCAGTGAGTTAGGCATTCCTCGGGCAGGTTCCATGACAAACGCTAGCAGGACCCAAAAATCCACTTGGAAAGATGATTTGGATCTTGTTAGCACACGTCAACTCTCGACTTGCCGCTGCCCTTGGAGGTGGGATCTTTTAAAATTTTTTAAGGGCTGGGGGGAGAGGATGTTTCAGGTGGTACCCCTAAATTCAGGCTCCATTCTTGAATGAGCCTATGGTACCAAGCGGTAAATAGCTCTTCAGGCTGAAGCCTTGATCCTTTTTTTTGAATGTCACTAATTTTTATAGTTTTCTGGGTCAAAGGAAAGTAAAGAGCATCTCCCAAATCAGCAAAAACCGGCAGTGTTCGTGGTGCAAATGGCGATTGGGAAAGTGGGGCATTGAGATTTAGGTCCATGACTTCAGCTGCAAAGTAAGCCAAGTCTTTCTGGCTTACGGGGGTGGATATCACTTGGGGTTTGACGCTTGTCTCTACGAGACCACCTGAAATTAAAGCCGTGATGCGGGTTAATTTGTCTTCCTTTGACGCTTTTTCGAGTGAGGGGGTCTCATGGCCATGGTCACCGACAGCAATTAAAATCGTATTTTCCCAATTGCCATCGGCTTTGAGTCCGAGAACGAGCTGATTCAGGGCCATATCCGCATAACTTGAGGTAAGCCATGATAGGGATGGGACATGGCTCGACTGGTCTTTCAAACTCGCTGGGGAATCCGACGGGAGGACCCAAGGAATATGATTAGACATCGTAAGAATCATCCCAAGCGAGTACTTCCGAGACTCGCGGACTAGGAAGTGGATTTTGTTTTCTGACAACGTCATGAGACTTAAATCACTAATGCCCCATGGCGTCATCGGAAGCTCTGGCGCAAAATCTTCCATGGAGTAGCGCCATTTTACGCCCTGACCTTCCCAAAAAACTTTTTGGGCGTCGAACAGTCCCATGCCCCCATGAATCCAAAAAGTGGACTCTTCTGTCAAATTCGGGAGACACTTTAATTTGATTTCCGGATGATTGCGCATGGTAGAACTCATCACACTTCCCGGGTACCCACAAAAGAGGGCTTCCTGCCCTCCCCGCGTCACAGTACCCGTAGAAGTCATGGATTCAAAAAGCAATCCCTTCTGACCCAGTTGAGTTAGGTAGGGCTGGAAGGATTTTCGGTCGACTTCCCTTTGCCCTTCCATCAGCACAAATAGAAAGATGGGTTTATGTCCATCTAAGACAGAGCGCTCCCACGCTTTTTTAATGAGTTGAACCTCTCTACCCATGGAAGGCTTAGCGGTTCTAGCAAAGCCTCCATTGCTAAAAGCAAGACCATAGTAAGAAGCCAGTTTCGAGAGCTCAGCCTCAGTTAAGCCTTCTACGAAAGGTTCCTTGAGAAATTTAACCGCCAAGTTTTCCACAACGTTTGATTGGAGATTTTCATGGACAAACCACTGAATTTTATACTTTATATGCAGTACATGGGCACCTAAAATCAAAATCGATCCCAAAAGGACTCCTTTTAAGCCCATTTGATCTTTCTTAAAGAGGTAAGGTACAGCTAAAATCCAAACCATCCCCAAACTAGAAAACAAAATCACATTAGGATCTAGAAGGCTGGTCAGCTGAGATCTCAGAAATACCCATTCGAAGAGGTAAGTCAGGTGAAAAGGAAGAATCTGGGATTTAAAATACCCCACATAAGCCTGATGACCGGCGAGTCCCACGAGCAAAAGGAGTAGGCTCACAAACCTGGCTCCCCTCCAAAGTCGGCCCAGCATCAAAACGATTAAAGTCAAGAGCCAGCTGACCCAGATATCGCTTAGGAT
>CAXNGG010000115.1:0-5697 GCA_964201885.1 Oligoflexales bacterium | reverse complement strand
TGTGATTTCAGTTTCGAGGTCTTCTAATTTTTGTGAGCTTGAGCTGATGTCTAAAAGACATAGAATTTTTCTTTTAGATTTTGACAGTCTCTCTAAACTTGATACGACTTGAAGGAGGGTTTTAGGTTCCTCGTGGCTTAAGGTTGTATCTAAAAACCCCAAAAGCTTATGAGTCAATGAATTTGGAGCCATTTCTGAGGATAGGGTTCCTAGGTAGAGTATGTCCCATTCTTCTACCGGCAATTCGCACGATAATTTTCTTAAAATCATAGTTTTTCCAGAACTTTCCGGGCCTCGTATCATTTGAAAGTTCATACCAATATAGAGCTGGGTTCTCAAACGCTCTAAGATGGTCTGAAAGGGTCCAAGCGTGTAGAATTTCTTTTCATTTGACATGAATACGGGTTCGCTTATGCTCCAATATTTGAAATACTGATTTTTCACTAGCTTGCCTTTTCTATGGGATCAGAGAGGATTTCTTTCCATCTGTTTTCGAGCTGGCGATAGGCATTATCTTGTTGTGCCAAGGCGTAGGACGCGTCTTTATAGCGTCCAGAAGCATGTAGAACCCTCGCCAGTTGCCTTGATGTTAAGGCTGGCATAAATTCTTTTCTATAAAGAATTCTGAATAACTCTATAGTTTTCTCGAATTCTTCTAAAATGAGGTACGTTTGAATGAGATCCGGAATGGCGATGGTGGACTCATTAAACTTGGAATGTATCTTAGAGAATATTTTGTTTGCGATTAGGGGCATGCCTGACATGAGATACATATGGCCAAGGGTTGTTAGAAGTCCGACATCGTGACTATTTTTTCTCATTTGCTCGAGGAGTATCCCTTCTGCTTCCTTGATTTTCCCCATTTGATGAAGGTTTAGAGCAAGAGCTCTTGTTAATAGGCATGCGGTATCAGGATAGCGCAGCAGGCCTTGAAGCATCGTATTGCGGTCACTAAGACTTGCAGTGAGGGTAAGTTTTGTTTTTTCTCTAATGTCTTTCATTTCAGGCGTGGACCAAAGATTAAGAAGTTTGGTGAATGCCACCGGAAAGGTGCTAGGCGTAAGAGGCTTTCGAGCTGTTTTTATTTTTGCTAAGTTAGAAAGGTGAATCGTTTCATTTGCATTTTTATCCATGAGAAGAACAAGCATGGGGGTGAGCAGTCCAATGGGGTCAGAGGTTATTTCACGCACATAAGCGGTAGATGGGGTCTCATTGCCATCGTCAATGATCAGGAGATTGGCCCTTCCTGAGTAGAGGTGTTGAAGCGCTGTTTGGACGGAAGCGGTTTGGACCAGGACGGAGCATTTCGTATGTTTTAGGAACTCCTTGACAACGAGAAACATATTTTCAGATGTGGTGAGCACAATTGCTGAATAATTTATATTTTCCGTATGCAGATTCGACTGTTGCACAAGACCCATGTTTTGTTTCTCCTATCTCCTATGATACTGGACAGCCCGGACCTTTGATGTGGGCAAGAGTTATCGGGCTTGACTAGGTGATAGACTTTGTTACAACCATGTCTTCAAAATGGAGGCTTATACCTATGAAAATATTGTTAATTGGGAGCGGAGCAAGGGAGCATGCTCTGGCATGGAAATTTTCAAAGTCGTCAGCTTTGACCGCTCTTTATGTATGGCCGGGGCACCCTCTTTCCAAGCGGATAGGGATCCCCTTAGACCTACAGGCGGGGGCTAGTTTTGACGAGTTACGTGGTGAGGTATTGCGGCTTAAGATAGATGCTGTGGTTTGTGGGCCTGAACAGCCGCTTGCTGACGGACTAGCTGATCATTTATTGGGTATTACAGTGTTTGGACCTAAAAAGGCGGCCGCAGCGCTAGAGTCTTCAAAGTCTTTTGCAAAAGAGGTCATGAAGGCCGCCCACATACCCACTGCTGAATACGTGGTGACGCGTTCTGAAGAGGAATGCAGATCAGTAAGCCTCAGCATGTTAAGTCGCACGGGGGGGGCAGTCCTCAAGGCGTCTGGCTTAGCTGCCGGAAAGGGAGTGTTCGTCTGCCGGACTGCAGATGAGATTCAAAATGGCCTGGACCGCCTGTTTAGTTCTATGAAAGAAGCCGCAAGTGAAGTCGTTGTCGAAACGGTGCTTGAGGGCCGTGAATGCAGCTACTTTACGTTTATAGGATCTGAAGGGCCGAGTGAGCTTTGCTTTGCTGTCGATCATAAGCGGCTCCTGGATGGTGATTTAGGACCCAATACGGGGGGCATGGGATGCTACGCGCCTGTTCCTTGGCTGCCTAGTGACGCAGGCCAAGCCGTTGAAAACGCGGTGGTTTTGCCGCTCCTTAAGGAGTTGAGAAAACGCGGCATAGAGTATACTGGTGTTCTATATGTGGGGCTAATGTGGGGGGAGGCGGGACCACAGGTCATTGAGTTTAATGTTCGCTTTGGAGACCCTGAATGTGAGGTATTAGCTTGGTCTGATTCCCGTGACTGGCTTTCTATGATTCTCTCCAAACTAGGCCTAATGACCTATGAATTTCAGCCGGCAAACTTGCGGCCGGCCGTAAGTGTGGTGATCGCCTCCCAAAGCTACCCCTATGGGGAAGCTCAAGATGAAGCTAGCCTTATATCCCATGGGGATCTTAAAGAAGAGGAAGATTCAGTTGTCTTCGCTTCGTCGATAGTATTCAAAAATGAAACTCAAATCAGCACTGGAAAAGGACGGGTTTTTGTAGTCGTATCCGATGGGGAAACCTTCGGGGACGCTCGAAAGAAGGCTTATCAAAGAGTGGACAGGCTTCGGGCTCTTTGGCCAGCGTCCCAGGTGCGGCTAGATATCGCCAAGTCAGTGGAATAGAATTCAAGAAGTTCATTTCCTTAGATCAATTGCTTCCATTAAGGACACCTATGACACCGGATAGGGAATTATTGCGGGCCTTAGAGATGGGCAAAGTTTGCCTACATCCGGCCGGAACCATGCCAGGCCTCACTTGCGCCATGGAAAATCCAAAGGCTATGCAGTCCCTTTTAGGTTTTAAATTGAGACCTTCAGGGAAGCCGTTTATTGGTCTGATTTCAAATTTAGATCAGGCCTTTAAATTCTGGAAGCCCGTGTCAAAGTATTGGCAGCTTGCCCTAGAAAGCATTTGGCCCTCTCATTTAACGGTGATTCACCGAGCCCACCCAGCCTCTTTCCCATTAGGTGAGGACGAAAGCTTAGCCCTTCGAATGCCTAATTTTTCACCCGAAGACCAGTGGATGATCCAAGTCCTTCAATCTCTTCAGGTGCCGCTTCCTTCTACGAGTGTCAATATCTCGGGTGAGGCGCCGGCAACTAGCTGGGATGAGGCTCTTCTTTTTGCCCATAAGTATGGGGTTTTTGTGCCTAACGTTATCCAAAACCCGGTTTTTTCTGGAACGCCATCGACGGTCATTCAAATTTGTGACGATCGCTCCTATAGACTTCTGAGATCCGGAGCCTTTGATCTTGAGAATTTGAAGGCATTTGGAATGGAAGAGAGGATTTAGGGCTGCCGGCGTTAGTTGGTGCCAGACTTGGATATATTAAAGGACGTTTTGTAAAGGACGTTTTGTAAAGGAAGTATCGATGCTTTATTCGACCCCTACTCATATTATTTTAGCCTCTGAATCCCCTAGACGGCGGGACTTGCTATCTTCCGTTTTTGGGCCGATTCAAATCATCCGCCCCTCTTTTCAAGAAGAACTTCAAGTGGGGGAGGCCCCCGCCAAATACGTGGAAAGAAACAGTTTTGGCAAAGCTTCGTCCGTCGCCAAACCTGAAGGACCAGGTAAGTGGATCGTCATCGGTGCAGATACTATTGTTGTAAAAGAGGGGCGGGTACTGGAAAAGCCTAAGTCCCAGTCGGATGCCTATCAAATGCTTCAAAGTCTTTCAGGCGGAAGCCATGAAGTGATCACCGGCTATTGCCTTTTGGCCCCAGTGGGTCGACCTGTGATAAAACATGTTGTGACTCAAGTCTTTTTTTTAAAACTCTCTGATGCACTGATCCATCGTTATATTGATACCCATGAGCCCATGGACAAAGCCGGCGGGTATGGCATTCAAGGTTTGGCTGCGAGTTTTGTCGAAAAAATTGAAGGCAGCTATACCAACGTTGTAGGCCTCCCGCTAGCTCAGCTTGTCAGGGACCTGGAAGAGATGGATATTAGCTTTTCTAAAGCCTAAACCCGGCTAAATCCCAATTTATAGGATTTAGGCTGTGATCTCAGCTCTTTGCTTAGCTTGTTTAATCATCATGATCAATTTCAACTTCAGTAGCCTGTGGTTGTTCAGCGTTTACTTCCGAAAGGCCAGATTTAGACCTTATAAAGGCTTCTCGCGCAATAAGATGGAACGGCACATCCACAAACTTTAAAGGATTAATCGGGTGCCCGTGGAGCCAAACTTCAAAATGCAAGTGGGGCCCTGTGGTACGACCCGTCATGCCGATTTGGGAAATGAGCTGTCCTTTTTTAACCTGATCGCCAACTTTTACATGTATCTTCGAGTTATGGGCATATCTCGACTCTAAGCCATTCCCATGATCCAGGATCACCATGCGGCCATAGGACCTGTGATAAGTCGTGGAAACCACGCGACCAGACCCTGCAGCTTTAACATCGGTTCCATAACTAGCCCTAAGGTCGATCCCTCTATGGACCCTGGAACGGCCTGAAAAAGGTGATTTTCTGACTCCAAACCCAGAAGTCATTGTAAAATGATCGACAGGAAGCAATGTTGGGATGGAGTCTTCATTGGAGTCAAGATCAAGAAAATCTTGGTTTTGAAATACAAATCTATCATAAAAAAGATCAAATTTCCTTCTCATCCGCTCAATGGTGCTTCCGGGCCTAGCAGGTCCTTCTTGCTGATCTGTAAAAAGATCTCCCCCAAGCAATCTGAGCTCGTCTTCTTCAGTAATGGATTCATCTTCACCGCCAAGGCCCTCTTGTGTATCCCTATTGGGCAAAAAGGAAGGAAACAACCCGTGCTCCCAGGAATCGGGAACGTCACCATTTAATAAATCGAGGGTTAAGTCTTGTGCTAAGGCTGAGGATATCGAGCTTGAGGTTTGTCTATGAGTCTCATTGGCTAGGCCAACGAGGATCATCCCGAGGGAAATCGTTATAAAAAGATTTCGCTGCCTGGTGCTAATTTGAAACTTGAACATCCGTCTTGGTTCCCAAAAATTCATGATCTTGTCCTCCTTATTTAAGGGAGCGAAGGGGCGCTTTTAGAGAGTTCTCTACCTGGTCCCGATCACTTACGTGGCCCATGCCGAAGCTAGAGTCTAACACAAAGCTACAAGGTATTGAAAGCTTTCAATATTTTGAATGATGCTAGTGTTAACATTTCAAAAATATTGAAAAAAAAAGCTTAAAAAAACCGAGTGACCAACTTTTAGACAGGACGGCAGCTGCCAATTATGTTATTTTTACTCAATCTTGATTTCATTTGGCCGAATACCAAAGCGTATTTAATGACTCGAGGAATGAGATCTAAAAGAGGAGATTTTTATGAGACTTGCGGCACTGCTTCTTCTCACCTTCTATTCTGCTAATTCGTTGGCTCTCTCAACGGTAAACAAAAAGAAAATGCAGCCATCTACTCTCTTAGAGCCGACGGCCGATCAGTACTGCCGTCAATATGAGGGGAAGCTGGTGGCTTTCTATTCGGATGTTTGGGAAGTCAAAGGATGCAAGAGGATCCCT
>CAXNGG010000114.1:0-5794 GCA_964201885.1 Oligoflexales bacterium | reverse complement strand
AGTGCGGGTCCTCACCAGAACATGGGCATATTGAAATCGCAATTGGCGGCGGAAAAGCTTGCTCTGACTTCTGTGCGCCCATTAGAACTTGCTCTCTTCCTCGTGTCTACGTCCCGGCTTCATCGTCTACAAAATTTAGTGCAGGAGAGCTAGCTTCCTTGGGTTCACCCGCGAGTTGCGGTCCTAAAATGATTGAAGTTTGTATTAAATATAACGGCGGCGTTGCTTCTTGTAACCGAAAGTATGCCTGTCTTTAGGTCAAGAATCTAGCGCCCAGAGGGACTTTTTAAGTTCTATTTCAGATCCTTTATGATTGACATAGCGATCATAAAGGATTTGAATCATTTCCCCATCCTGTTTATTTTGCTTGTAGATTTTTTTTCTTAAAGCACTAGAAATTTAAATAGTGCATTTCTGGCATCCAAGGAAAAGTTTTAACTCTCGATAAACTGACTTAATTTACAATGCGACCATTTCCCTTTTGATGGACATGTTCAAAAAGCCCTGCGATGGTTTCTATGGTCTGTTGATTGTCATGCTCCCAGTAGATAACCATATCGGCATAACGCTTAGTGGGGTCGACGTATTTTACATACATGGGCCTGACGGTCGTGAGATATTGATCTACTACATTATCAACGGTTCTTCCCCGTTCTTTTATATCTCGGGTTAGCCGACGAATAAACCTTAGGTCGTTGCCGACATCGACAAAAAAGCGCATGGAACAGAGCTCGCGGATTTCTGGATGGTAAAGGGCAAAGATAGAATCAAAAAGTATAAACTTAGCGGGGTGCAGGGTTTCTGTCGTCGACAACCTGGAATGGGTTGCAAAGTCGTAGGTAGGACGTTCGATCGATTCCCCATTCATCAGTTTTTGAATATGATCTATCAAAAGACGATTGTCGATGGAATCAGGGTGATCGAAGTTCATCATCGCCCTTCGCTCAGACGACAAATGTGAAAGATCCTGGTAATAGTGATCCCCGTTGAAGACCAAAACATCCATATTCGGGATCATAGCTTTGACTCGATTTACAATTGTCGTCTTGCCGCTTCCAGACCCACCTGCAATGGCCACTAAATATGGTTTCAAGATCAACCCCTTTTCCTTAGATCACGCGCATCAGCGCCTCAAAGACCTGCCTACCTGTAATGGAACGCATACACTGAAAGTGCCCCAGAGGGCAACTCCTTGGTCCGTGCTCACTGCAGGGGCGGCACAAAAGATCTTTCATTTCAACGATTTCAGATCTTTTTGACCGACTATAAAATCCTAAGGCGGGATGAGTGGCCCCATAGATCATCACGGTGGGGGTTTGAAAGGCTGACCCGTAATGTATCGGGGAGGAGTCACCAGAAATCAGAGCCGACAACTTGGGATAGAGCATTCTAAGCTCATCGAGAGACGTTTGGTTCACCAAGTTTACGACTCGCTTTTTATCCAATAGACCCGCCAAGATCTCATCTGCCAACTTAGCATCGTCTCCTGACCCGAGAAGGACCATGTCATAAGTTGTTTCTCTTTGAATGATGTCAATCAAGGACTGAAACCCAGACACAGTCCATCTTTTCGTGGCCCAAACACTGCCGGGGGCTATGGCTATAACTTTATTTGAGGGGCTGATTTTCTGAGCCATTTGAGTTGATATGGGTAGGGGCTTCAAATTTGGCAACCAATCTCTGGAGATTTCCCTAGATATTCCTAACGGCTCTAGCAGCAAACTGACGCGGTGAGATTCATGAAGTAAAGAGATGCGAGGAACCTTGATCGCCTTTAATGGCGCAAGTTTTGTTTCCGTATAGGTTATAACCTGAAAACCCAAAATCCTAGAAAGAATCGAGGAACGAGCAGACCTATGGGGCTGAAGGATAAGGGTAGATTGACGATGCAGTCGAGAGCGAAAGTGACGCAGCTGCTTCCAAATATCAGAAAAACCTTTTCGCTTGTCCCAGCCAATAATGCTCGACAGTGCGGGATGTTCGTTAAGTGCTGCTTTACCAATAGGAGTCGTTATCAAATGCTGGTTAATAGAGGGATAAATTGCTTTTAAACCGCTGAAAGCGGCAGTAGACAATATAACATCTCCCAGAAAGGCCGTTTGTATCCAAATGACATCGGTAATTTTATCTGTATTCATGCCAGCTCCCGGCTGAAGACAAATGCATCTTCCCCGTCTTTATAATACTGTTTTCTGGTAGATAAAAGATTAAATCCTAGAGCTTCGTACAATCGAATTGCCGCTCTATTCGAAGGCCTTACTTCTAGAAAAACCTGATTAACACTTAATGACTGTAAATGACCCAAAGAAAAATCTAACAATTGTCTGGCAATCCCACCCCCTCGACCTGCCTGAGGTACAAAAACAAACAAAAGTTCCCCTTCCCCTGCTACATATTTCCAAAAACTAAACCCTAGGACTTGATCCTTTTCTGTGGCAAGAGCAACAAAACAGCCGTCGCTTTGTAAACTCTTTAGAACTTCCTCGATCGGCCAGAAAGACCAGTCCTCAGACCAATATGCAACGTCAGGCCATAACGAGATCAACTCTTTATAGGATGGCAAGCAATTTTTTACTTTTTTCATTTAAAGGCCTGCGAAAGTTTTTTTTTGGATCTTTTAAGCTTACGGCGTGGCTATTCTAAAGATCAAATGATTTAAATTAAAAAAAAATCATTTTTTTTGACACTTCTGCTTGACAGTTAATTGATGACTTGCAACTCTATATGTATCGAGTCACTTTTTTGCTATAGTTTTGTAAGCCAATTTTTTTGGAGGAGATCCCCATGAACAAGTCCGAGCTAGTAGAAGCCATTGCTAAACTAACATCACAGACAAAAGCTGACACTGAGCGTTCACTAGACGCTTTTATTGATGTTATCGGCAAAAACATTAAGAAAAAAGAAGGCGTTAAATTGGTCGGTTTCGGTACTTTCAGCGTATCAAATCGCAAAGCACGCATCGGCCGCAACCCACAAACTGGCGAAGAAATTCAGATTCCTGCTCGTAAAGTTCCTGTCTTCCGCCCAGGCAAAGACCTTAAGGACAGCGTTAAATAGTCTTATTCCCAAATTAAAAAAAAGAAGCGCTTTACTATGTAAACGCTTCCTTTTTCAACGACCAAATCTAATGCTTCATCAATTCCCGATTTCAAACGACCTAGATCCCATTAGCTGGTGAAGCCAACTTGTAGGCCTAAATCGATCAACTATCTGCTTCTTCTATAAAGTTGACCATTTTCATACCCAATAATTGCTCTGAAGACACATGTTCTAACACCCCATCTAAATCTTCATGGTCTTCCCTATAAGCAAGATAGGTCCCCCCATTGGACCCAGGATTATGGTTCACGACAACCCAGGTTGTTTTTTCTTCTTTGGAATACACGCGAAATGGAATCATTTTATCTCCTTGGCTTTGTTCAATTTTAATCTTCTTCTTGGTCTTGTCAAAATAAATACTTGACCATTCATTGCCATAAGTCTCAGCCGTGCTCCAATTTGAAACATGACCCGGTAGACTTGGCTTTTGGGAATCTTGGGCATCTCAGAAAAGGTTTTCAGAAAGTCTTCCCTTCTGGAGGTCGACATATTGGAAAGCAAAATCTCCTTAACTTCGGGCGCAGCAAGCTTCCAAGCAATCAACCAGTCCCTTTCTGGAATCACAGACAAGACTTTTTGAATGCTGCGGTCATCTAAACGCTCAATGTCCCACCAGGTAAAATCACTCCACTCGACGAGGCGGGCTAATATAGGGGAACCTAGAGAGAGCTTAGACAAGAGATCCTTATACGATTTGGCATCCAAGACCTTAAACATGGCTACAAGCTTAGCATAGCCTGAGATCGTTTTTGGGGTTGGATCAGTGGGCAGAGCAACCAAGCGGGCGCCCCCCTAGGATATGTCCATGAATATAATCTACGGTTTGACCGGCATGATCCCCATGATTAAAGATGACTCTATACCCATCCTTTTCAAGACCAAGATGTGAGGCTACGCGAGCAATTCCTTTAAAGTATTCGCCTAAATCAAGTGAGTTCGCAGATCCGATTTCTGCAAAGCTTTTTATTTTCTTCTTTGGAATCACCAGCACATGAACGGGCGCCTTAGGGGCTATATCTCGAAATGCATAGACCCATTCATCCTCATAGACTTTATCAGATGGGATTTCTCCACGAAGAATTTTGTCAAAAATAGTATGAGTCATTAAGAATGGACCTCCGTTTTTGAGACTATTTTAGTTTAGAATCTCTTAGGAACAAACAAGAAAGCGATCCTTGGCATTTCTTTATTTCCCGAGTTCTATTGTTGGGTTAGATAGGCACACCACGCCATCAGCGCTAAGCGCTACAGCTAGAACATAGTTCCAGCAAGACCGTCAGACCCGAATGAAAAACCGAGACAAAAAACTAGGCAAATCATTAATTTTTAGTGGCATTCAGGCAAAAAAGTTGCGGCATTTTTTTCCCAGATTTTTTTATTAGGCATTAATATCATGCGGTTATGCAGAAGCTAGGCAGCTCTTTCTAAGGAAAAATTTGCCGCCTCCGAAGCTTTCTATAGTGAATTTAGGATGCCCAACTATGACAGGAGGTCAACAATGGGATTAAGGATCAGGACGAACCTTGCATCGATTACCGGACAGAGACATTTAGGAAGAGCCACTGAAGCCGTTCAAAGCAGTATGGAAAAGTTATCTTCGGGTCAAAGAATCAATAAGGCAGCTGATGATGCAGCGGGCCTTGCGGTTTCTGAAAACTTGAAGGCAACGACTCGCTCACTTTCTCAAGCGCGCAGAAACGCCATGGATGGTGTGTCGATGATTCAGGTGGCTGAAGGCGGCATGGAAGAAACCTCAAGTATGCTTATTCGCCTTAGAGAGCTTTCCACACAGGCAGCCTCTGATACGATTGGTTCGACAGAAAGAGAATTTCTTCACAAAGAATTTTTGGAACTAAAAGATGAAATCGACCGAGTTACCGTAACCACAGAATACAACGGCACCCGACTCCTTATGGGTACACAAGGTGTTGGCAATCCACAAACTGGTCTTATCGACGGTTTAGGTGATGATGCTAAAGGCGCTCTTCTGGCAACTGGTAACGGATTCCCACTTGAAGTGCAAGTTGGTAAAGATTACTTCGAAGCAGCGGATGCCTTAAGTGTCCAAAATCAAGCCAACATCATTAAAATCGACATGCAAAAACTCGGCACAAGCACCATGGACCTTGGCTTAACAGCAAGCCAAGACGAAAGAACCGCTTGGGTCGGCCCAGCAGAAGGACAATCAGGACGAAGTTATTCTAACGAATATGCTAATGGTGCCAGTTTCGAACAGTTCGGAACGGGTGTCATCAACAAAGACCGCGCTCAAAAGACCATTGCGTCGATCGACGGTGCCATCCAAAAGGTGAACGAACATAGAGCGTATCTCGGCGCCATTCAGAACCGCTTGGGGAGTTCCATCCGCAACTTGGAAGTTCAAGTGGAAAACCTTTCTGCATCTAACAGCCGTATCCGTGATACAGACTTCGCTTCTGAAACCGCAGTGATGACTCAGTCCAGCATCATGCAACAAGCAGGCACTTCCGTACTTTCTCAAGCAAAATCTCAACCAGAAGTGGCTCTATCTCTCCTTCGTTAATCGCTTCTATCGTAAAGTTTCGACCCTGGGCCCCGCGCGGCTCAGGGTTTTCTAGCATCTAGCTCTAACCTAAATCCCCCTCCCTTGTACCTAAGGGGAACCGGCTTGCCAAAGAGCTAAAAAAATAGCCCCACTCCAAAAAAAAAGCCGCCA
>CAXNGG010000113.1:0-5826 GCA_964201885.1 Oligoflexales bacterium | reverse complement strand
AAGCCGACTAGACAGCTAGAATTAGCAGTGGGAGCCTTGCGACCAGGTACTTATGAAGAGATGATCCCTCCGCTAGTCGAGTTAGGACTCAGTAGACTTTTTATATTTGGCCAAGACTATGTCCATAAAGAGCGCATTAGCGAAAAAGTCAAAGATCGATTTCACCGACTTGCCATCACAGCTGCCAAGCAATGCAAATCTGCTTGGCTACCAGAAATGATTTTTTCCGAGTCCTTAGATGAAACATTGGGCCTTTTCCATGGCGAGCCCATTTGTCTTTTGCCTGGATCCAATTTGTCATTGTTTGAGGTTGTCTTGGCCAATCAAGGTTCGGCAGGTTTTATTATAGGTGGGGAAAAAGGTTTTTCAGATCGGGAAGAACTCCTACTGTCAGATTATAGAAAAGCAACGTTGGGGCCCCAGGTCCTAAGGGCCTGGACAGCAGCTGTAGCGGCTGCCGCGGTTTTTGCATCCAAATATCACAAGTGATATAATGTTGAGTCTCAGTAGGGGGAGCCGTGCGTCTACTATTTATATTCATAATTCTGGTCGGTTGTAGATTTTATACGTGGGGCCAAGACTCTGCGACTTTGAATAACGGTCCTATTGTGGAACCTACCTCCTATGCGGCAAAAACTACCGGACTTTTTTTATATGAACTCCATCCTTTACTTCGGGACAAAGATTTCCAGGGCAGAGGGAAAACCCTTCCCAAAGAATGCTTAAACAAAAGTCTGATTTCTGAGCGAAATGCGGAGGCCTGCGGATTTAGGACCTCTTGTTCAGGTAGTTTGGTTAAAGATTCTTTTTTTGGTGATCTGCCTGTCATTATTACAGCAGCCCATTGCCAGCTTAATACGGCTTTCGACCAGCTTAACAATAGACTCATGGATACTTTGGATCGAAAGAGTAAGCAAAAACTCGGTTCAGGAGAGACTAAGACTTCGTTTTCGAGGCGTATCCATGGAGCAGGAAGGCTTTGGTTTTATGTCCCAGCATCGAAACAGTGGCTTGAAGTAGAGGCGTTTGTGCCTCATCCGAGTTTTGCGGAATTGACCATTGGAGATGAGACTAGTAACGATGTAGCCGCTGCCGTCATGGTTTCAGAATCATCATCGCTAGTTCGCGATACATTAGGCATTGATTATCAATTGGCCCCGATGGAGCCTAAAGAGCTTTCTATAAAGCAAGAAATTATCAGGCTTGCTAATGTAACAACCTCTCAAGCATCAGGGAAAGATCAAAGTTCAAATTACGCTTTTGATAAATCCATTTTTGCAAGCAACCCAGATTTGGCTGTCTTTGGGTTTGGTATTCTAAATCGCGTCATCCAAAGACGCGTCGTTCCTGGTGTCAATCGAGATGGATGCACCCATATTCCGAATTTTGCTTATTCCCCTGAAAAAGGCTGCGAAGAACTTTTGTCCGTGTCCGTGTCCATGGCAAACGTTAATTTGCCACTAAGGGGAGTTACCTTAAAGGCTGCAATGGTCAGCATGAGTCGCAATTATGTATTTGCTCTTCCTAGGGCCTCGGCGCCTACCGAGGGAGTGTGTTTAGGTGACTCAGGCGGGCCTGTCTTTAAGGTCCCTAGCAAACTTATGGCAGTGGTCTCTGGAGGGTCCCTGCCGTGTTCGGGTGGCGTTTCTTTTATGACTTTAGTGGGCACGCAAGTAAAAGAGCTGGGGGCGGCCATCAAAGACCCCCGCAGCCGCTAAAGCTGTTTAAAAAATAATCTAAGCTCCTAGTGAACAGGAGGGACTTTGGGGTTTTTGCTGTAACTTGCTCGTTCAGCTCCACCTAATTGTCGATTCCTACTAGCGATTCTAGTAGCATAGGGTTATTATTTCCTTCTAACGTTTTAGGATGGGAGTCACTGTGGTAAAAGGTCGGCGCGGTGGTCTTGGGTCAATGTTGGTTGAGCCCTACGTTCAAGTTCGGCTAGGTCTTATGATCGTGATGCTTAATTTGATATTTGCTGTTTTAATTGCCTGTGTTTTTGGCTTCTATATCTGGGATATGTTTAAAGCCATGGAAACGTATTTTCAATTGAACCAGGCTGAAAGTTTAGTCACTTGGTCCAAGTTTGCCTGGCCATTAGCTGCGGGCGGGGCGCTCGTTACTGTATTCATAGGCCTGACTTTTTTTATCACCATCAAATATACCCATAAAATTTATGGCCCCCTGATTTCAGTACATCGATTTCTGGATGTTATTCTTGAAGGAGGCAAGCCTGAGCCTCTTAAGTTAAGAAATAATGACGAGCTGGGTGGCTTAGTGCAAAAATTAAATCAAGTTTATGAAAAGTTGAGCGCGAGTTCAGCCGGTAAAGTATAAAACATTGTAGCGAGGTATTGAAAAATGACATCACGAGTCGCGACCACAGCAGAATTGGTCAAATCTGTATATGAGAAAATGCCTGTTAAAATTGCTAAATTTAGAAAAGAACTGTCCCGACCGTTGACTCTGGCAGAAAAAATACTTTTTTGTCATTTAGACGACGGGCAAAGTGTGGCTGATCTTAAACGAGGACAAAGCTTTATCATGCTTCGGCCCGATCGGGTTGCCATGCAGGATGCCACTGCGCAGATGGCTATTTTGCAATTTATGCAATCGGGGAAGAAGTCGGTAGCCGTTCCTTCGACAGTTCATTGCGATCATTTAATTGTGGCTCATAAAGGCATAGCGGAAGATATGTCAGCGGCAAATGCTGATAATTCAGAAGTATTTAGTTTTTTAAAAACAGCTTCAGAGAAGTATGGAATAGGCTTCTGGGGCCCGGGCGCTGGAATTATTCACCAGGTAATTCTAGAAAATTATGCGTTCCCAGGTGGACTTATGATTGGTACCGATTCCCACACGCCGAATGCAGGCGGACTAGGGATGCTGGCTTGTGGAGTTGGCGGTGCGGATGCCGTTGATGTTATGGCTGGGTTTCCTTGGGAGTTGCTCAATCCAAAGATTGTCGGAGTTAAACTTACGGGAAGCTTTCAGCCATGGGCTTCGCCGAAAGACGTGATCTTGAAAGTTCTCGAAAAACTTACGGTAGCTGGTGGAACCAATAAAATAGTTGAGTATTTTGGTCCTGGCGCTTCTTCGATTTCTTGCACTGGTAAAGCAACCATTACAAATATGGGAGCTGAACTTGGGGCGACATGTTCTGTTTTTGCCTACGATTCAAAAATGTCTGCCTACTTAAAGGCTACAAAAAGAACAGACTTAGCACACCTTGCCGACGAGTACCAAGAACACCTTCGCGCAGACGCTGAAGTTGAGGCCAATCCTACTAAGTATTATGACGAAGTTATCGAGATTGATCTAGATAAGCTAGAACCCTATATGGTCGGACCTCACTCGCCAGATAAAGCTAGAGGCATTTCAAATTTCAAAGCTGAAATCGTTAAAGAGGGATACCCTGATAAGGTGTCCGCAGCACTTATTGGCTCATGCACAAACTCCTCCTATGAAGATATCTACAAGGCGGCTTCCATTGCTCGCGAAGCCTTAAAGGTAGGGGTAAAAGCCGCCGCGCCATTTTTTATATCCCCAGGATCCGCTCAAGTAGCTGCAACAATTAAGCGGGATGGCCTACTTCAAACTCTTGAAGAATTTGGTGGAACTTTATTAGCTAATGCCTGTGGGCCATGTATTGGCCAATGGACTCGAGACGATATGAAGTCAGGTGAAGCCAATTCGATTGTAACAAGTTTTAACCGCAATTTTAGAGGGCGTAACGACAGTAATCCCGAGACTCTTGCTTTTATCGGCAGCCCCGAGATGGTCGTAGCCTATGCAGCCTCCGGACGCCTTTCGTTTGACCCACGTAAAGATGTGATTAAGTCGCCACGTGGCGGAGAGGTAAAGTTAACGGCCCCTGTAGCCCCTGAGCTTCCAGAAAAAGGATTTGTAGAAGACATGTCCGGCTATATTGAGCCAGCATTAGATTCTTCAAAAGTAGTCGTGAATGTAAGTGCGACTTCTGAGCGCCTTCAGATCCTGAAACCATTTTTAAAGTGGGATGGTAAAGACTTTGCCAATCATCGACTTTTAGTGAAAGCAAAAGGGAAATGCACGACGGATCATATCTCTCCCGCCGGTAAGTGGCTTAGGTTTCGTGGTCATTTAGATAGAATTTCCGATAATATGCTATTAGGTGCGACTAACTTTTTTCAGCCAGAGCCGGGAAAAGGTTTGAATCAACTTACAGGTGCAAGAACAGAAACCCTATCTGCTATAGCGAGACAATATCAAAAATCTGGTGAACGCTGGGTAGTGGTCGGAGATGACAACTATGGAGAAGGGTCATCAAGAGAGCATGCTGCCATGTCGCCGAGGTTTTTAGGAGCTTCGACCTTACTCGTAAAGACGTTTGCTCGCATCCATGAAACGAACTTAAAGAAGCAAGGCGTACTTGCCATTACCTTTAAGAATCCTTCTGATTACGACAAAATTAGAGAAACAGACCAAATTTCAGTTTTAGGTCTCTCGACTTTTAAGCCTGGCGTAGATTTGACTCTAGAAATCAAGCACGAGGACGGAAGCTGCGATTCTTTTCTAGTCAAGCACTCCTATAACCAGGAGCAGATTGAATGGTTTAAGGCAGGAAGCGCTTTAAATCTCATTTAATTAAGGTTTGCAGAATATTTAGCGGTATGTGCATGAATTCCATTGACAGATGTCGGAAATAGTCCTATAAAGCTTCTTCACCATGACGCGGGGTGGAGAAGTCTGGTATCTCGTCGGGCTCATAACCCGAAGGCCGCAGGTTCAAATCCTGCCCCCGCTACCAACGTAAGTCCCGGCTCTGATTGAATAAATCAGGGTCGTTTTCTTTTGTGCGGTATTCGGAAAATCGCCCAATGGTCAACGGACCATTTGAAGCAACTCTCGGATGGGAGTTGGCGGTGTCTCCGGCGACAAAGAAAACTTAATTCCAGCTTCCTTCACACTATCAGCCAGCAGGTGGACGTATCCCATCGTCGTTGTGATCGAGGCATGGGCACAAATTTCTTTGACCGTGTTTAGTTGGACACCGCTTGCGAGCATCAAAGTCGCAGCAGTGTGGCGCATGTCGTGAAAACGGATCCTTCGGACGCCAGATTCTCGAACATCGACTTCAAAGAAGCTTCTCACAAAGGTCTCATGGCAAATGGGGCCGCCGCGCTCGGTTACAAATATACCGAGGGTCGAAGAAGAGTGACTTGCTGTGATTGCATTTAGTTCTACCCTGAGCAATCCGTGACAGGGCACCCGGCGGCTTCGTTTGCTTTTCGGAGGGCGTAGGGATGGCTATAGATGATCAGCTGCATTATGCCTCCTTACCTTTGGAGGTCATAGATTTCAGCAATGCATCTAAATGTGAGATGGTAACTACACATAGGAAATCCCAACTAGGGAGAGGAGCCTTTCCATACCTTTCTAGTAGAGGCCATTTGTAATAAAATAGGTCCTATAGCCTGTTGCAAAAGTTATGGGACACTTTAAAGAAAAAATTTTGAAATTTCGCACCTCATGAATATTCCTCTAAGCAACTTAGGTTGTCGTGCAATGCTCCGCATTTTGTTTGACGTCAATTCTTTTAAGCCTTTGACGCTCGTTTCTACGTGCGAAATCAACTCGCTGCTTTTTAGGTAATTCCAAACTTTCTCATCTGGGTTCATCTCTGGCGAGTATGGAAGTAGAAAGAAGACCTTAATCGAGCTTTTTTTCAAATATTCCTTCATCACTTTTGATTTGTGGCATGGAGCATTGTCCATCACGACAGCAATTTTTTTGTTAGGATGATTACGTTCGATCTGCTTTAAAAAGTTTATTACGCACTTGCCT
>CAXNGG010000112.1:0-5841 GCA_964201885.1 Oligoflexales bacterium | reverse complement strand
GCTTAGTCTTCGATGCTTGACGTACTCTGTAAATCGATGGGAGCAATTTTGGAAAAAAATAGACAAGTATGGATTATCACTCGCGGCCTAGAAAAAGGTAGAGGGAAAAAAACAGCGAAATTTATACATAATTATTAGGTCACACCCTTCAGGGGAAGTCACTCGAGCCCAAAGTTCCGGCATCGTTTCGTAGTGAAACCGTGAAAGAATCTCCTCAAATTTAACGTAGGAAGAGTAGTCGCTAATTTGTAGGTTTTGAATTTCAATATTTTTTCCCATTAACATCTCTATCTAAAGTGTATTGGCCAGACGCACTCGCAATTTGAGGCACCCTATCCAACATATTAGCTCTGATTTGACACTCCGCCATTTCCAAAGTAAATAAGGATCACTTTTTTTCATTACCCGAAACTTATGTGACTTAGAAGACTTTTGGCATTTTTTATCTCAAGCTCTTCATTTTTAACAGACTCACTTCTAAACATGGTCAAAAAGACTAACACTTCTTTAGAGCATGAAAATGCTGCTTCACCCGCTTACATTTAAGCTCAACGGGGACTGGTCTATAAATAGGTCATTTCCATTAAAGTCATATTTGGTCTTTAGCGGGCTTAAGGCCCTTAATCTGCAAGTCTGTAAGGGCCATGTTGGGGTGACTTTTTTCCTAAAAATCGGGGCGGCTCTGAAGTTACCGCAATTGTTACCCCGCTGTGCTCAGAATTGAACGCGTTTGCTTACACTGGTCAGGACCATTCTTTAGATTATAGGGATGATGTCTTTGGATACTTTAGACTTTGTTTGATGTTCCTGAATAGGAAAGTGGTGGCGAGAGGCGGACTTGAACCGCCGACCTGAGGGTTATGAATCCTCCGCTCTAACCACCTGAGCTACCTCGCCGAGACTGGGTTAATTAAAGGCTAAGTGCACGGCAGTCAAGCACTTTTTTCATCTTTTAAGATATTGAATAAAGTTTTGGCCATGGGGACGAATTCTACGGAGACTCCATCTTGGATTTGGCGGTAGGCAGGGCCGGCTTCATAATAGCCTGCAGCTTCAAACCAGGGTCCTTGAGAAGCACGAATGGCTAGGCATTTGATTTTGTAACAACCTGATTTACGGGCCTCTTCTTCGATATAACGCAGGGCATCTAGGTCATGGCCGCGCTCTCTTGCCTTCTTACGAAAGTACACGCCGTCGATGGTAGCCGTGCCATCTCCTGCTGATTTATATTGCAGTCGCAGGTGAACATACCCTTCGTACTTTTCGTTAAGCTTAACCAGCCAAATTTTTCCGCGGTTCATTTCGCGGGTAACCGATTCTCTTATGCGAGCAGGCGAAGTTAAAGCGGCAATTTGATCCGCCTCAAGATAGGGCATACAGATCTCTTGAATGGACCTTAGTTTCACATCGCAAATCACATCCACATCTGCGGATGTTGCCTGTACTAAAAGCTCCCTAAAGTCTTCACTCATAAAGTCCCCTTAAAAGTACTGTCAGGACCATTATGAACTAGGTCCTGACAAATTAAGGTGGGCTAAAATTTCATGGCTCATAGATCCTGATTCGCGAACTAGACCTGATACTGGGGCAAACAGGCCACTTTATGGCGGGCCCCAAACTCAGGAAGCGCATTTAGGGCTCTTGCAAAAGCGGTAATTTTTTCCATATTCGTCAGCAAAGGCAGTCCAAACTGCACCGCCGCCTGCCTGACCTGGGCTCCTTTGGTAAGTTCTTCGGTCCGATCATCTTTGGGGATATTAAGCACCAAATCCACAAGACCTTTTCTAATGATTTCTAAAACATTGGGGGAATCGGACTCTAACCAAGAAACCGAAGTCACTTTAATGTTATGGCTTTCTAGGTAGATCGCCGTGCCAGGCGTGGCAAAAAGTGGAAGGCCCAAGTCTTGAAAAATCTTTGCCGACTCCAAGAAGCGAAACTTTTCCATTTCCGCACCAGCGCTCACAAGAACGCCTTTTTTGGGGGCGGTAACTTTAGAAGCTTCCAAAGACAAGAGTAAGGCTTCCTCAAAAGTATGACCAATACACCCCACTTCTCCCGTAGAAGCCATTTCAACACCTAGAATGGGGTCAGCTCCCCTGAGGCGTGTGAAGCTAAACATCGCTGCTTTAACGCCGACGTGAGGAAGCTCATCTTCAATGTGTCTTTTGACTCTTGGCTTGACACCAATCATGACGGAAGTTGCCACTTCAGCTAGGTTTAAACCGACTGTTTTGGAGATGAAAGGAAAGGACCGAGCTGCACGAGCATTACATTCAATCACTTTGACGTGATTGTTTTGAGCTAAAAACTGAATATTAAAGGGTCCATTTAATTTCAGGCCAGCGGCAATCAATCTTGCGGCACGTTTTACCTGTCGAACGGTCTCCACGTAGAGTCTTTGCGCAGGAACAACCATAGTGGCATCACCGGAATGGATCCCTGCATTCTCAATATGCTCAGATACGATGGAAGTGATCACTTCCCCATTTTGAGCCACACCATCAATTTCAATCTCACAAGCACCTAGTAAAAATTGAGAAATCACCACCGGATGGTCCGAAGAAATATCAGCTGCCGCTGAAAGAAATCTATCTAAAGAGGCTCGGTCATAAGCGACCCGCATGGCGGCCCCTGACAGCACGTAGCTGGGCCTCACAAGCACGGGAAAACCAATTCTCTCTATAAATCGGTCGATGTCTTCACGTGTACGCGCTGCCACCCATTCCGGCTGTTCTACGCCGATGGTATCAAGAAGTGCGGAAAACTTAGAACGGTCCTCTGAGTTATCGACTGTTTCTGGGGAATGCCCCAGTAAGTTCACCCCACTTGCCGCAAGTGGTATGGCTAGTTTGTTGGGTAGCTGGCCACCCATAGAAGAAATGACGCCTTTAGGGTTTTCAAAATCGACGATATCTAGAATACGTTCTAGGGTTAGTTCTTCAAAATAAAGGCGATCGGAGCTGTTGTAATCCGTAGAAACGGTTTCGGGATTGCAGTTTATGATAATGGAACACCAACCTGCTTTTTGTAAGCAACGGCTAGAACTTACCGCACACCAATCAAATTCAACGCTGGTTCCAATTCGATAAGACCCACCCCCAAGCACGATGGCTGAGGGCCTTTCATCTCTAGAAACATCATCATGAAAGGTTCCCGCATAAGTCATGTAGAGATAATTTGATGGAGACGGGTATTCCCCGGCTGTAGTGTCAATTTTTTTAACGACTGGATAGACGCCTTTTTCAAGACGCATGGCCCGAAGTTTCATAGAAACAAGGCGGGTTTCTCTTTCTTTGGCAGTGCCAAATGCTTTCTTAATCAGTAATCCGGCAATTTGTTCATCACCAAAACCCAATAGCTTCCATTGACGCCAGCCAGTGCCATCAACTCCTTCCACCAAAGAGGCTATATTTTCAATAGTGCCTTTGTAATTTGTGGCTAAGTTTTCAATCTTGAGTTCCATAGTGATAATCTTGGCAACTTCTGACAAAAACCACTTATCAATCTTAGTTTCAGAGTGAATTCTTTCAATACTAAAGCCTTGTCTAAATGCTTGAAGGACGGCATAAAGCCGCGTGTCTGTCGGCACTGACAATTGCTCTTGCAATTCCTTTTCCGGCAATGCTTTAGTGAACCAAGAGAGACCTTCACCGTTTTCTGAAATCATCCGCACGGCTTTTTGCAAGGCCTCTGGAAAGGTTCTACCAATCGACATAATTTCGCCCACTGACTTCATCGTCGAGCCGAGCTCACGGTTGGCACCTTTGAATTTTCCTAAATCCCATCTTGGAACTTTGACCGTCACATAATCTAAGGCGGGCTCATAGAAGGCGCATGTAACCCCAGTTACTGGATTTTTAAGTTCCAGTAGGTCATAACCTAAAACTACTTTCGCCGCGATATAGGCAATCGGGTACCCAGAAGCTTTAGACGCTAAGGCCGAAGAGCGAGAGAGACGGGCATTCACTTCAATCACATAATAATTCAGGGAATTCGGACAAAGAGCAAACTGGGCATTGCACTCACCCACGATGCCCATAGAGCCGATCATCTTAACCGCTGCATTACGTAAAAGTTGGTACTCATCGTCAGAAAGGGACTGACTTGGGCACACCACTATGGAGTCTCCCGTATGAATGCCTAGAGGGTCAAAATTTTCCATATTACAAATGGTGATGACGTTTCCTTCACAGTCACGCATCACTTCATATTCCACTTCTTTCCAACCTTTTAAAGACTTTTCCACAAGAACCTGCGGACTAGTCACAAGAGCCGGCACTACTAAAGTCTTTAGCTCTAGGTCGTTATTCGCAAACCCTGATCCCAATCCCCCGAGGGCGTAGGCGGCGCGAACAATCACCGGATACCCAATGCGATTAGCTGCCGCGACAGCCTCATCAAGAGAGCTCGTGGCAATGCTTTCCGGAATGGGAATTCCAATTTGATTCATTTTCTTTGCAAAAAGATCTCTATCCTCGGTCATTCGAAGAGTCTCAGGAGGCGTGCCAAGGTTCACAACCCCATATTTTTTTAAGATTCCTCTTTCATCTAAATCCAATAAGCAGTTAAGAGCCGTTTGGCCGCCAAACCCAGCAATAATCGCGGTAGGGCGCTCTAGCTCAAAAATTTTCTCTACCCATTCTGGCGTCACGGGATAGAGATAAGTTTTGACGCCCGCTTCAGGATTGGTTTGAACCGTTGCTATATTAGGATTCACGATAATAACTTCAAAACCTTCTTCCTTAACTGCTTTTAAGGCTTGGGTGCCCGAATAGTCAAATTCGCCCGCCTGCCCAATAGACAAGCCCCCGGAACCGAGAATCAGAATTTTAGGAGTTTTGCCGTTTTGAATGTTTCTAAGTTCTGGTCTTAAAGGCATGATTTTTTAACCTCTGAAATAAATTCCTCAATGATCCATCCCGTATCACGTGGCCCACCGGCAGATTCAGGGTGAAACTGAACGCTGCGAAAATGCTTAGTCTTGTGCTTGATGCCTTCAATAGTTTGATCATTGGCGTTTCTAAACCAGGGCTCCCAATCGGAGGGAAGCGACTTATCATCCACTACAAAGCCATGATTTTGCGACGTCATGTACCCATTTCTAGTATGAACCACATACACAGGCTGATTATGACTTCTATGGCCATAGGGCATGCGGTGCGTGGTCGCCCCTGCGGCTAAACTTAATAGTTGATGACCCAAACAAATCCCCAAAATGGGTCGTTCCCCCTGCAACAAGGACTTCACTCGATCCTTTAAATCACCTGTCATAATAGGGTCGCCAGGGCCATTAGATAAAAGCCAGCCATGACAATCTACCTTTGAAAAATCCGTATCCCAGGGCAGAACCTGAACTTCGCAGTCATACTTTAAAAGTTGACTGATGATGTTCCACTTAACCCCACAATCCACAAGGCCGATGCGGATCTTACCTTTTCCAAGTTTAATGATATCTTTCCGACTCACTTCGGGCAGGACATTTTGAAGTGAGGGATCAAAGTATTGACCTACTGTAAGGGGGTTGATACTCCCGAGAGTTCGATAGCCTTCAGGGCGTTCTGGGGAAATGCGACCCAGCAAATTTCGTGACTTTCTAATGGTGTGAACAAGATGTCTCGTGTCAAGGCCTACAATTCCTGGCACACCTTGAGCCTCGAGCCATTTGCTTAAAGGCTCAAAACTATTCCAATGAAAGGCTTCTCTAGAATCGATAGAAACGATAACCGCCGAGGCATGTACTTTGTTGGATTCCCATCCTGAAGGAAGCGGGTAAGTCATCTCTTTCGGCAGGGGCGGGACACCATAGTTTCCAATCAGTGGGTAGGCAAAGACTAATAT
>CAXNGG010000111.1:0-5899 GCA_964201885.1 Oligoflexales bacterium | reverse complement strand
TAGTGACTCGAGATTTGTCGGCTATGGCCAATTGTCCAACGATGACTCTCAGCAGCTAAAGCCAGTGAACGGAGCCACGCTGGAAGGCTGTTTACAAAGTTTAATTGACGCGGCTAATTTGCGACCATAGGGGATATTATGTCGAGAGTAACGACAGGACTCAGTGAGCTTAGAAATCATCCGACTTTAGGCAGCCATTGGGGGCAAGTGGGCTTGCTTTGTAATCAGGCAAGTGTTGATACAGACTATGCTCCCGCTTGGAAAATCTTGCAAAATAAATTTGGTAGCCGCCTTACTACTTTGTTTGGACCTCAACATGGGTTTGAAGCGACCGTGCAAGATAATATGATCGAAACAAAACATGCTAAGCACGCACCCAGTGGGCTACCCGTTTATAGCCTTTATTCTGAAACGAGACGCCCTCCTAAATATATGCTTGAGAATGTAGATACATTAGTGATTGACTTGCAGGTCACTGGCTGTCGCGTCTACACGTTTAAGTGGTCCGTGGCTGAGTGCCTTAGGGCTTGCAAAGAGTATGGAAAGAAAGTTGTCATTTTAGATCGTCCCAATCCCGTTCAAGGTAATGTTTTAGAAGGACGTTTTCTCGACCAAGATATGTATTCCTTTGTGGGGCAGAGCCCTATTCCCATGCGTCATGGACTCACGATGGGAGAGTTTGCCGCTTGGGCGAACGCGGAAATTAGGGCGGATTTGGAAATCGTCTCTCTTAAAGGTTGGGACCCAGAAAAAGATTATAGACATACGGGTTTGCCTTGGGTCATCACCTCTCCTAATCTTCCAAACTTAGACGGGGTTTTTACCTTTCCAGGGACCGTGATGTTTGAAGGGACAAATGTCTCTGAGGGGAGAGGAACTGGCCTTCCTTTTCAATTTATCGGGGCCCCTTACATTAAGGATGGCCATGAAGTCAGGGACTATCTGACCTCTAGGTGGCCTGAGGTGTGCGCGGGTGCGGTGCTAAGGCCTTGTGGATTTCAGCCAACCTCTTCCAAATGGGCTGGAGAGTCTTGTGGTGGCATTCAGATACATGTTACGGAGCCGGAGAAAATGCGTTCCTATGGACTATCTCTAGCCTTACTTAAGACCTTTATTGAACTAAGTGAAGGCCAATTCAAATGGAAAGCCCCCGGCTACGAGTATAATTTCGAGGCATTGCCAATTGATTTGATACTAGGCTCAAAACATGCCCATGACAAAATAATAGCTTCAAACTTTAGCCCTAATGATTCCTTTTGGTACGAAGGAATTGACGATTACAGAAAAAAAGTAGGTCCTTACTTGATCTACCCCCGAACCATGGAAATTCGCTAAGCGGTTTTTTTCCAGAGGATTTGGACTTGACGGGATATTTCGCGGCACAGTGCGGACCTAAAGTGTGGGAACTTTAGAGCGGGTTAAGGGTATTCAGGTCGCCGGCTATTTTTGACTGATCATCGCTCACTTTTGCGTCCTAGAAAGAAATCCGCTACATGAAACTTACGCAATCTTGCGCATGCAAGCTTGGCGTTCACTTCCCAATTCATCGATGCTAGTTGGGTCTTTGGAGAAACTCCAAAAATCCAGAGTCGTCATCTCCCTGGGCGTGTATTTGGACCTAGCTGGCCCTATTTTTACTAAATTTCTTAAGTCCCACGATGCATTTAAGTTTCTATCAATGGAAATCCTCCATATTAGACTTCAGTAAGACAGAGCACATTTCAAATCCAGATCTGCTTTCGCCCATGGAAACTTGTGGTTTTTAAGCATTTCACAGGCGTTTAGATCTTAGGTTGCAATACTTTTATACTGGCTCGATTGGTAGCTTGACATAAAAAATTAGGTTGAAAACTGCAACTGACAGAACCGTATATATGTATTGCTTTGACGTCAAGTGTTTTATTATGTTCTTTTGAGATCTTCTTTTGAGATCTTCTTTTGAGATCTTCTTCCCGCAAAGGCTTGCAGAAAAAACATTGATGGTTTCTAGAATATCAAATGGGAGAAGTTGGCTATTTGATCCGTTTCTATCCCCTTTTACCCCAATCGGCATTAATTACATCCAGTTACAAGACGAATGATCAAGTTTGCATAAGTTTTCGACTTACTGTTTCAGCCCTTCATGCCGCGTACCCAAATCCGGCCTTGGATTTTCTATCCTTTGATACTTGAGACAAAAACTAGTGGCTCGGTGCCCTTGATGTCAATTCAGAGAACCCAGGCATTACGTGCAAGCTATTTAAGTCCCTGTCGGTTGTGGCGAGGGCTTGCAAGTTTGGTGCGAGTTCAATCGCTTTCTTTAGCGCCACAAGCGCCTTTTCGTTCTTCCCAGTTAAAGCTTCCATGCAGGCAAGATTATAAAACGCACTTGCATCTGTGGGGTCAAGTGCGGTGGCAACTGCAAATGAAGTCAGCGCCTTTTCAAGGCGATTAAACTTGTAATAGAGAAGTCCTAGAGAATTAAAATGTGAGGCGTCTCTTGGATTTAAAGAAATGGCATCAAAGTAGGAATTCTCAGACATGGAAAGTCCTTTAGATTCCTCAGCATAAAGTTCGCCTTTCAATGCATGTAGAGAGGAAGAACCTGGGCAAATCTCGATCGCTTTTTCAAGAAAGGACAGTCCTGCTCTTGATGATTTTTCAGCACGATAGTCCTCTATTATTTTCAAAGCAAACTCAGGGGTAGGATTTAACGCAAGGGCCTTTAGAAAATAGGATTCAGCGCGAAATAGATTTTTCTTAAGCAGCCATGCAAAGCCCGTAATTTTATAATCTAAAGACCTCTGCACTAATTCCTTGCCTGGGGGCGTAGCTGCGGATGACAGATTGTGGCTAGAGTCTAATAATTTTATGGCGTAGTCTGGGTTGGTAGGCGAGTTTGAGGTCAGTTCAAAAGCGAGCTCTCTGGTCAACTCAGCATGGGAAGGAAAGCTCCTAAGTCCGTCTTGAAGTACTTTTCTAACCTGAATCGTTTGACCTTTTGCAGAGTAGAAACGTGCTATTACGGCAAAGGTGTCGGGAGATGGGCTCGACTTGCGCCACGCTAACAAGTCTTTTTCGCTAATCGAGATTAGATTCTCATCGCATAAAGTCGCACAGAGGTTCATGGCGGTCAATCTGACGGATTTATTTTCATGGGACATGATGAGCTGTATCTTTGTTACAGCATCCTTAGCTCTACCAGCAGCAAATAGAAACTTGATCTCAAACAAGTCTGCACGCCAGCCTTCTTTTGGAAAGGCCCCTTTAATTTTTTCCAATATAGTTAACGCTTTTTCATGTTGCCTTCCAAAACTTAAAAGATTAGCCAGAGCCAAATATCCAAACGCATCCCCTCTGGAGATCTCAAAAGACTGTCTTGCCATTTTTGCCGAAGAGTCGAGCAGGTACTTGCTGCCATCTCCATCTTGCATTTTGAGTCTCAAATACAAAATACTTAGAAGATAGGGCCATCTTGGGTCTGAGGGGTCCAATTGAAACTTTCTAATCAGCTCACTATCGGAGTCCTCGCTTACAGATGAGCTCAATAAAGAAAGCTCTAGCTCCTCGAAAGTGTGTCGTCCAGCGTAACTAAGGTCTATGGCGTTCGAATTCTGTTTATGATTTTTTGTGGCTTCTGAAAGTGTCGTTTCAGCAGGAGCTTTTTCAGCATTAGCTTTTTCAGGCAAAGAAAGAAATCCAGCCGAGATAAAAGCCGTGATCAGTAAGAGCTGCCTGATAGTTGGGCCAAAAGGAACTGGAAAGAAGGTTGGGGTGCAAATGCCGGCCCTCATTCCAGGTCCGTTTTTAACATTTTTGATAAAATCATCCATAAATAGCCCACCTTCAATCTCTTATCTATTCATCCCTCTCGGCTACCCGACTTCTAGACTTGACTTAAATGTTCTAAACTCCTGTAAAAAGACCTTATTTTTAAAGTTCTTTGAGATTTCTAAAGAAGTGCGTCCCGAGCTGTCTGCTCATAGCCATGATGCGGCTATGCATAAAAATTTCCCTAAATACCTAATATTGCTGATGTTTGGTTTGAGGCGGTAAGTCCTTCGGCTTGAGAGTCCGATGGGTAGGAAGTTCCTAGAGGAAAATTGCCTATGTCGTTGATGAAATCCTATAGAAAGTTAGCTAAGCCGGTAGGTATCGGTGGCGTGCTTCTTGTCATAGCCGTCCTTGTGGGCTATTCCGATTGGATCACCATTGGATTTAGAAACGCAGTCGCGGATTCTAATGACTTCAGCACCGCCTCGCCCATGTCGGAGGCTGAGCGTCGGTCTGAGGCGAATATTGTTCTTACGGTAGATTCTATACTGTCAGTGATTCAAGGCTACTATGTAGATCAGTCTCGTGTCGACAGCCAGAATCTCATTAAAATCGGGGAGTCGGTTTTAAAACGCATTCCAGGGGTTTCTTATGAGGCCTCCAAATCAGGCTCGAAAATTTCTTTGAATGGGGTGTCCGAGCGGATTCCCCGTCCTGATAAAACTGCGTATTCAGACCTCCTGTCATGGGTGGTCAATATGGAAAAGTTCATTGGAAAGTCACAGCCTAATCTCAAACCTTTTTCTTTTTCTAGAAGCCTACTTCTTGCTTTAGATGCCCACTCCGCATATTTGACTCCTGAAGACTATTTAGATTTGAAGCAGGGTACTGAGGGCGTATTCGGGGGGCTTGGGGTCATGGTGGGTATGAGAGATTCTGTCTTAACAGTGATTAAGCCTATTCCCTTTAGTCCTGCAGCCAAATCCGGCATCAAGAGACGGGATAAGATACTTTCTATTGATGGCCACAAAACTTTTGGCGCTACTTTGGATCACCTTATAGATGTGATGCGAGGAGCTCCCGGAACCGAAGTCAAGCTACACCTTCTCCGGGATGGGGCATTGACGTCTGAGGCTCTCGCTCTGAAGCGAGAGGTGATTCAGGTAGAATCTGTGACGTCTGAAGTTTTGGCTTTGCCTAACGGAAATGTTCTACACCTGACGATTGATTCTTTCTCAAGTCGCACGGGCACCCAAGTCGCAGAAGCCATGCAGAATTTCAAAGCCCATAATCCAGGACGAAAAGCTATGATTTTAGACCTAAGGTCTAATCCCGGCGGTCTATTAGATCAGGCTGTAGCGGTCGTGGATCAGTTTGTGGATTCTGGGGTGATTGTCGCAACTAAAGGTCGTCGTGAAGAGACAGAACTGGTTACCAGCGGGGAGCATGAGGTCTACATTCCCTTGGTAGTCTTAATCAACGGAGAGTCTGCGTCAGCAAGTGAGATTGTAGCGGGCGCCCTTCAAGATCACAATCGAGCGCTTGTTGTTGGCCAGAAATCTTTTGGCAAAGGATCTGTACAGACAGTATTTGAGCTGCCAGGAGACTCTGCTGTGAAAATTACCATCGCGCGATACTACACCCCGAATGGAAGAAGTATTCAAAGTTTTGGTGTCGTGCCTGATGTGGTTATCAATCCCGTAGAAAAAACCAAATTCAATTCGAATATTCTACCAGTGAGTCGGTATCGTTCCGAAGCTTTTCTGGATCAACACCTTCAAAATGATGACAAATCCAAATCACTATGGTCAAAGAGTGCCTTCGAAGGCTTTTACTTAAGCGATGAAAAAGATGAATTTTCTACCAATTCAGTCGATGAAGAGCTTGAATTTTCAAAATTTCTATTCTCTAAATCCTTTGATCATGAGTTTCAGGATCAAGTAAAATTCCGGGCCTCCCATTTTTCAGCGGCTTTGGCGGGGGATATCAATACTTGGTTGGTTAAGAGCAGCAATGAAGTGTACAGCTGGTTAGATGACAAGTTTCAAGTAAATTGGAAAGAGGGTTCTCTCGATTCCAGTCACTTAGATTTCACAGCCGTTCAGGTTGGAGAGGCATTTCCTGGAAGAGATTTAGACATCCGATT
>CAXNGG010000110.1:0-5981 GCA_964201885.1 Oligoflexales bacterium | reverse complement strand
ATTTCCTGTAGATATAGTTGGAGGGGTGTTAAACTACTTAAACTTTTAGAGCCGATTGTTGTAAGCTTGGTCACGGCTTATATCCCATGAAAGGTTAAGGCTCACGTAGAATACGCGCTCTTTTAACAAAATAAAGGAAAAAATCTTGGCAGGAATTGGTATCATCTCCAACCCCCACTCAAAACTGAACAAAAAGAACCCAGAGCGCCATAACTATCTCAGTTATATCGCTGGCAAAGAGGGTTTTGTGGCTGTGACAAAAAGCCTGGATGAGCTCGAAAAAGTAACCTCAGATTTTAAGGAATCGGGTGTCAAGATCATCGCCATCAACGGTGGCGACGGAACTATAGCCCATACCTTAACGGCCATAATAAGGACCTGGAAGGGCTCGCCGCTGCCTAAAATTGCTCTCCTGCGGGGCGGCACGATCAATGTTTTGGCGCAAAACCTCGGGATCCGCGGGAGTCCAGAAGAAATCCTATTCCGGTTGATTGAAGGGTATTCTAGGGGCGCGCTGACCCAATCTACAAAACGCTATTGCATACATGTTAATGGGGTCTATGGGTTTTTGTTTGCAAATGGTGCTTCTGCCAATTTTTTAGAAGAGTTCTATAAAAACAAGTCCGGCAAATTGGGTTCCCTCATTCTTTTACTAAAAGTCTTTTTTTCAAGGTTATTTAATAAAGAGTTTTTTAATAGCATTGCTTCTATTGTCAAAACAGAGGTGTGGCAAAAAGATAAAATCCTGATGCCTTCCCACGGAGCTATTTCCACCTTGGCGGCGACCATTATCCATATGCCCCTAGGCCCAAAACTCTTTCCAAAAGCTGGCAAAGAAGGGGAAGAAATTCAATGTATTTCCTATGTTTGCTCACCTGACAGGATTCTTTTTCCAGTAATAAAAGATGTCCTGTTATCCCCAAATCGACCAACAGATGTTAAAATATCTACAAGCGGCCGAAGTCTTACCATCGTGACTTCTCCACCAGTAAAGTACTCACTTGATGGTGAATTGTATCCAAGTAGCGAAAAAGTCACTCTTGAGCTGGGGCCAGAAATTGAGTTTGTACTTATCTAAAAACAAAAGTAACGCGGGTTATATGAACTCAATACGCGGCCGTTTAGATGTCACTCCGGAATTGCTTTCTAGTCTTGCTGATGTTCTAGCGATGACGAGCCCAAGGGTTTCTTACCTTGCTGGCGATGGAAGCGATCGTTCCTATTATAGAGTTGCCGATGCTGGTGGGCTTGGAAAAGCCGTTTTAATGTATCTCTCTGAGAGTGACGCCAAGCTGCTCGCTTTCGGGCGTTATGATTGGATTCACATTAGAAAGACTTTCGAGTCCGCGCGGCTTCCCGTACCTCAAATTTTAGCTAAAATGCCCGAAAAGCGCCTTCTGATAATAGAGGACTGTGGGGATGAAACTTTAGAAATGGCGGTTAGAAGTGCTCCTACGGCCCATGAACGATTGGCCTCCTATCAAACTCCCCTGGAACACATTGCCCAAATGCTTCAAGTCTCACCCCAACTCGACGAGGTTTGGAGCTCAAGATCCTTTGACTTTGAAAAGCTGCATTTTGAGCTGATGTTTTTTACCGAGCACTACGTTGTGGGCTTTATGAAAAAAGCGGGTCTTTCTGAAATAGACTTTGCGGCTTTGATGGCAGACTGCACCCATTTGGCACAATGGCTTGCCTCTAAAAGCAAATACCTCACCCATCGCGACTATCACTCGCGGAATATCCTTGTAGACAAAGGTCGTTATACCCTTATTGACTTCCAAGATGCCCGCGTCGGCTCGGCATCCTACGATATGGTATCATTAGTCTTTGATCCCTTTGGGGCTATAAGCCTTAAAGAGCGTCAGTCTGTGCTAGAGCGGGGACTTGAAATCGTCGGCACACATTCGGAAACAGCTCGACTAGACTTATTAGAATCGTGGAAGCCTTGTGCTCTTCAACGTCTTATAAAAGCATTGGGCTCATTTGCTTACTTGACTCAAGTCAAAAACCGCGGCGACTACCTGAGTTATGCACCGAGAACGGTATCCTTGCTTAAGCAACTCTCCATTGAAGATGAGCGCTGGCCTTTTTTATCCGGGCGTTTTTTAGAAGTCGTGGAATCCCATCTATCGACTTTGGATTCAAATGGCTAGAGATCTTGCTGGCATCATTTTGGCTGCTGGCCTCGGCACTCGCCTAAGGCCGATTTCTGGAGGCGTACCTAAGCCCTTGGTTCCTTTTTTTTCGCTCCCCCTTTTGGAATTTGTCTTTAAAAAATTCGCTTTGGCGGGAATTTCCGATATGGGACTTAACACCCATTTTTTACCCGAAAAGATTGAGGAGTATCTAAAGGCCTTTGACCATAGTGAGGTCTTTCTATCCAAAGAAATGCCAGATATTCTTGGAACTGGCGGGGCCTACTTTGGGTTTAAGCCATGGGTCAAGAACCGAACTACTGTAGTCTGCAATGGCGATGTGCTCACTTCGGCGGATCTTGGTGCCATTGTGGATCATCACTTTAGGACAGAGGCCTTCGTCACTATGGGGGTGCTTAGTCAACCCCATGGATCTGGGTCGCAGATATGGGTAGACAACGGCTTAGTCGTGCATATTGGCCCTAACAATGGTGGCTTTACTCACTCAACTCCCCATGGATTTAACTGTATTCGCGTGCTAAATAGTGGTTTTTTTGATCAAATACCAAAACCTGAATACTCAGAGTTCGTACCCATCATTTTGCGACTGATCAAAGAAGGAAAAAAAATTGCTGCCTTTGAACAGCCTGGAGACTGGTTTGACTTAGGCACCCCTGAAGACTATTTTAAAGCCCATCAGCATGTTCTTCGCGAATGGTCAGTGGGAAAAGACCCATTTTTGGTCATGAAAACCCTTCAGGATCTCGGTCGTCCCTTTACCTTTATTCCAGCTGACGAAACATCCGTATTTTCAGGCTCTAAAATTGTAGGTCCAAGCTTTATTGCCCTAGATCTTGAGGGACTTAAAGACAATTCTATTGGCCCGAATGTGGTGATTTCTGGGGGAATTTCTCTAGGAGAAGGCTGTCGTATTCAATCGTCTGTTGTAAACGAGGGCGGTACTATCAAAGATGACCTTACACTACGCATTATCGGTCAGGACTACTCGATTTCTGCACAAACACTATGATCTCTCTCAGTCTTTTTATCTTTTTAAGGATTCGCTTGTTCTTTGGGCTTCTAGCCTGAGGATAGAGTAGATTTATTTAGACCCCATATTTTTTCCATAAAATCTTCAAAACACGAGTTGATGATTTTTTGGAGAGAAAACAGAAACCTCAACTAATCTTTTCTTTTCATCAGTTCTTTTGAGCCTAAAATTCAAATCGAAACGGTTTGTATAAATTGACCTAATTAAACTTTGTCGTTTGCTACGTGATGGCTTGTTACAGATGAAACTGTTGATTTATTTGCATGTACTGTGTTGCTTTGAAAGGAATCTAATTCCAAATCATCGTTGCTACTGGCTACTTTTTGGTGCTTGATAGTGCTGGGAATCATTTTGTTGGTTGCTGACATTTTTGGGTAGTTGACATAGTAAATCACGCCACCTTCGGTTAAGGCTTCAGGGTCTTGCACTTGTTCGTTTTCACGCCAAATCGCGCGCCACTTAGAAGCCGTTCCATAGACCTTTACAGAAATTTTAGCGAGGGTGTCGCCTTTTGCAACCTGAATCGAAGAACGGCTGAGAGCTTCATAGCTCGATGCGAATGCAGATGTCTCGGGGGATAGCTGATAATAAATAACTTCTCCTGGATAGATCTTGTTGGGATCAGATAGACCCGCTAGACTTGCAAGATTCTTCCACATTTTTGCGTTGCCGTAGACTTTTTCAGAAATCTTGGCAAGTGTGTCGCCCTTTTCTACGATGTAGGACAATTTAGCGCCCATTTCGGGAAGGCCGGGCATGGAAGCGGCTTGAGGAGCTGCGCTCGACGCCTCTGCATTCTCCACCGGGGCCTGGACCTGAGAGACTGCATTTTCTGTGGCAACGGGAGCTGATGCTTCTGCAGATTGCGCCGGCGCTTCTGCAGCTGCCTCGGCCTCTGCGACGGGTTGCTCTGCTTGTGCGCCCGCGTTGCCTGCGGCGTTCGCATTGCTTACATCGTCAATGAGCGATGCAAGTCCTTGGTCACTTGCTGGTGCCTCATTTGCTTTTGCCTTGGCACCATCTTCACCGGAGGCTTGATTTGCCCCTTGATCTGCTGCCGCGCTGTTATCTGCCGCCCCATTCGTCGCCTCTTGAGACTGGTCTGCCCCAATGGTTTCTTGCTGCGTTTCAGAGCTTGACGAACAAGCCCCTCCTGCTAGCCCGAGAATGAACGTCAGAAGCAAGCTGCGGCTTTTTTTGCCCCACTTAAAAATCATGCTTCCTCCTTTCAAGGAATATAGTTCCCCCGCTTTTCGGGAGAAAGATAATTTTCTTGAGTCCATTAAATCGCATAAACGGCAGAATGTAGCAGGGCAATAAAGGGACTTTACAGCGTGGTCACACCTTACTCATGGTCCGTAAATCGCGAAATTCTCGGTATATTTTTGAAATTCTCAGCCCTTCCTTGGTTTTTTTTTAGATCTTTGCTTAGACATGGTTCTTAAAAAGGATTTCTGCTGAAACCAAAAGGAAACAAACAGTTTTTTGCAACATTCTATAATTCTAGTGTCTAGGTATTTTATTCTCCCAAAGAGTCCGGAGTCTTCAATAAAACTCGTATAATTTCTTTTAAGGCCTTAGAATAGTGTTACAAACTATTCTTGGGTTTGAGTCATTAGCGGAGAGATTGGGATCTAGAAATGCAATTTAAGCATACGACTGTGTTACTACATGAGACTGTTGTTGGGGTTAAGCCCAAAAATGGTGAGATCTATGTTGACTGTACCGCTGGGGGCGGTGGTCACACAGCCCTTCTACTTGAGCTTTCTGCCCCCCAAGGTCGAGTGATCGCCTTTGACCGTGATCCCTACGCCTGTGCTCATCTCAAGACACGGTTTGAAAATGAGCTAAAAAATGGTCGGCTTATTTTGAAACAAAGCCCCTTCTCGGAACTCAAGCCCGCTTTGTCAGAACTAGGTCTTTTAGGCAAAGTCTCAGGCATCATTGCGGACATCGGGGTGTCTAGCCCCCAAATAGACGAGGCTGAAAGAGGGTTTTCCTTTATGAACAATGGGCCCCTCGACATGAGAATGTCGGGAGAGGGGCTCTCGGCTGCTGACGTGGTAAATGGCGAAAGTGAGTTTGAACTCGCACGTATATTTTATGAACTCGGCGAAGAGGTAAAATCTAGGCAGATTGCTCGAGCTATCGTTGCTTCGCGGGAAGCAAGGCCATTTCTTGAGACCAAACAGCTTGCAGATTTTGTCAAAGCGGTGGCAAGGTGGCACACAGATTCGAAAAAACACGCCGCAACCAAAGTCTTTCAAGCGTTAAGAATCCATGTAAACCAGGAGCTGGGTGAGCTCTCTACCCTTGTGCACGATGCTTTAGACCTGCTCAGGCCTGAAGGCAGGCTCGCTATCATTTCTTTTCACTCCCTAGAAGATCGTATTATTAAGCACGAATTTCAAAAACTTGCTGGACGAAGACGAGATAAAGACCTTCCCAAGGAACTTGCTGCTATAATTAATCAGCAAAATGACAGCACTAAAGCTGAGATTATCAAGCCCTTTCCCACCCTTCCCAGCGAAGCGGAGGTGAAGGAAAACTACCGGTCTCGAAGCGCCAAACTTAGGATTTTGGAGAAACATTTATGAAATGGATTCTTTATCTATCTGATAAACTGCTTTTTTTAGCTTTGTTTTTGTGTTTTCTAATAGCCGGCCTCCGCATTCACTTAGGTGTGGAGTCGACCGTCGTTGGATACCAGCTCGGACGACTTAAAGAAAGCGAAGCCGCCCTTCTAGAGAAACGCAGTCAGCTCCTTATGCAGTATTCGAAGATGACCACTA
>CAXNGG010000109.1:0-5993 GCA_964201885.1 Oligoflexales bacterium | reverse complement strand
CGTGGTATCTAAACATTCCTCTTTTTAGTTGGGTCGCATTGCGCGGAAAATCTGCCTGCTGCAAAACACCCATTTCCGCACAGTACCCGCTCATAGAGCTCCTTACGGCTATTGCTGCGGTCGTCATCTACGTTAAATTTCCATTCTATTCTATTTGGCAGGGTGAGGTTAAAATCAGTCCAGTCGAACTGATTCAGTTTATCCACGCCTTTATCTTTTTTTCACTTCTCTTGATCTCGAGTGCGATTGATATCAGGCACCTCATTATCCCCGATGGCATTTCACTTGGTTTGGTGCTCTCAACCCCGCTTGTTGTCTATTTGCTGCCGAATTACGCTTGGCATGACGCTCTTATTGGTATTCTTTTAGGCGGCGGAAGCTTATATTTGGTGGCGTGGATCTACTGGGTCACTCGCAAGGTTACCGGGATGGGGATGGGGGACGTTAAGCTATTAGCAGGTATGGGCGGGTGGTTAGGTTGGCAATCGATTTTTCCGATCATACTTTATTCTTCTGTACTTGGCTCCCTTATTGGTATTCTTTTAATGTTAGCGCAAAGGAAAAAGGATCTGAGATTTGAAATTCCTTTTGGCCCGTTCTTGGCAGCAGGGGCACTCATTCACATGTTTTTTGGTAGCGATTTATTGAATCTACTTCTTAACCATCAAGCTTAGTTTGGAATTGGAAATGGACGACTTCGAAGACAAAATTTCCAGGGCAACCAAGTTCGAAGAGCTATTCACTGCCTTACTTGACGTTTCTCAATCCCGTGCGATGGCAGTGGTCAAACTACAGGTTATCGGAACCAAACTAAGAAGACAGGTCTCCTTTGCTTCTGAGACATTTCAACCTCTTTTAAATGAGTTTTCAGACTATTTTTTTAAAGATTTTTTGTCAAACCGCAGCGACTTTACCGAGCTTGATCTGTCCAATTGTCAAACATGGGTCGTTTATAAACTGCCCCATTTTGGTAAAGAATTAGAGGTCATTTGTTTCTTGAAAGGAGACATTCATCTCAGTCGAATGAAGCGATTTGCACACGAATGGGGCTGGCATAGAAGGCTTGGAAACGCTGAAGAGATGTTGCTCGTGGATGAATTGACGGGCCTCTACAACATGAGGTATTTAGATCGGGCCATAGACCATGAAATCCTTAGAAGTCAGAGGTTTAATGTGCCATTCTCGATTCTGTTCATTGATCTAGATAATTTTAAGAAAGTGAATGACGTCCATGGACATCTTGTGGGAAGCGAACTTCTTAAAGCCACAGGCTCATCGATTAAAGATGCCGTTCGGGAAGTCGACAGTGTGATTAGATATGGCGGTGACGAATTTATTGCCATTTTAATCGGCGCTAATGCTAGTATGGCCATAAATGTGGCGGAACGCGTTCGTGCGTTTATTAGCCGCACTACAGTTCAAGTTGGTTCACAATTCGTATCTGTCACAGCATCCATAGGAATCGCTTCTTACCCAACCCACGGTTCCTCTCGAGACAGCCTGTTAGCAGCAGCTGACGCTTCCATGTATAATATCAAAAATTCGGGCAAAAACGCTGTTGGACGCCCCAAAATAGCAGCCCTAAATAAAGGAGTCTCCCCTGAGCAGAAGTTCCACATTTAAGACACCGTCCGAGTCTCAAGTTGAAATGACCGAATTGGTTCTACCTCAACACACGAATGCCCTAGGGACCATTTTTGGTGGGGCAGTTTTATCTTGGGTCGATATTGCAGCTGCCATCTGCGCTCAAAGACATTCCGGCCGCTTAGTGGTTACGGCAGCTATTGATGCCATGCAGTTTGTGGCGCCCATAAGGCTGGGCTGGATTGTCAGCATTAAGGCATCTATTAATTTTGCGTCGGTCACAAGTTGTGAGGTAGGGGTCAGAATTACCGCTGAGAATCCACTGACTCATGAACTCAATCATACAGCAACTGCCTATGTGACCATGGTGGCCCTAGATAGCAATGGCCGTCCTGCGGACATTCCCCAGGTAAAGCCTGTTACTGACGTAGAACTTAGAAGATACAATGAAGCGCAGCAACGACGCAAACAAAGGCTAGAACTTAAAGAAAAAATATCCGAATCTCGAAAGCTCAAAGGAGATATTTGATGTTTAGGTTCCTGCTAATGTTGGCTTCCTTGTTTTGTTTCCATAAGACCGCTCTAGCCCGCCCCATTCCCGTACCAACTCATATCCCAACCGATATCGCAGTTTCTGATATCGACGTGGAGCTTTATACCGTTGGCCTAGGTCCTGCTCTTTACATGCGTTATGGGCACACTCTGCTTGGATTTCATGTTAAATCCACGGGAGCGCGGCTTATCTATAATTGGGGTATGTTTGATTTTGAGGACCCTCTTTTTCCGATTCATTTTTATCTCGGAAAGAGAACTTATTGGGTTGGACAATCAAGCATTGAAGGGGTTATTGGACTTTATAGAGACTATGAAGACCGGAATGTTTGGCGAGACATCATAAACTTAACTGACCATCAAAAATCCGAACTTATTCGACTTGTAAATGAAAAGTTCTCAACAGAAAATATGTTTTTTGGCTATGAGCACTTTGAACGAAATTGCGCCACGATCCCCAGAGATCTGATTAACGACAGCCTTGGGAAAGTCTTTTCTAAAAGCTTAAAGGCGGAACCTGCAAGTCATGACTTTAGATGGTATGTCAGAACCCACTTAGGAATAGTTCCTTATTTAGGTTGGATTTTAGACCTCGCCATGAACAACAAGCTTGATGTCCCTCAGTCCAAATGGGAAGAGACCTTCTATCCCATTAAACTTAGAGAGTACGCCGCATCTCTTCCTGCATATAATGACGACGGCACACCTAAAGTCGGTCAAAATTTACTTCAGTTCGACAAACAGTTGGTAGTGGCTTCCCGTGACTGGTTTGAGCCGGATCCAAATTTCTATATCTATGTGACGGCTTCTATTTTTATGGTTATCCTAACTATACTATTTTTACCTTTCTTACCTTTTATCGGTGGAACAAGTTCTGTCCTGATGGGAGGAATTTTTGGTACTCTTGGTTTCTCCATGATAGTTAGTTGGATTTTTTCAACTCACTATGACCTGCATCACAATGTTAATATGCTTTTGTTTTTCCCTACCGATCTGATTTTGATTCTACTGCCGCTATGGAGACAAAAACCTTGGTTTAGAAACTATGTGATTTGCCACTGGATCCTCTTGGGAGCTCACATTTGTGTCTCTCTCTTAGGAATTTCCCATCAAAATACGCTGAGAGTCATACCCGTCGGCATAGGCTATATGATTTGGATGACCGTTGCTTCCGGATGGCTCATCTACAAGGAAAAAAGGTTTCACTTAAGACTTCCCTAAATTCAGGGATCTTCCGTCTGTTGCTTGTTAATCCCGATTTTGTCATAAAATGCCTTCTAACTGTTTCAAGGATGAAGTTCTGCGTCAAGCGGGCCAGAAAAGCTCCTATTAAAAAATTGCTTTTTTGAATTGGCAGCTGCTTGTATTGTTGATATAGATTAGACCTTAAATTTAAGCAGGGAGTTTATCGATGAAAAGACTGGTTGGGTTTTTATTGGCGATGTTTTCTTTCACAGCAGTCGCTTCAGAATCAATTGCCATCATGGAAACGACCATGGGTACCATTAAGATAAAACTGTTTCCTGATAAAGCACCGATTACGGTTTCCAATTTCGTTGAACTATCCCAAAAAGGGTTCTACGATGGACTTATCTTTCACCGGGTTATCCCCAAGTTTATGATTCAGGGTGGCGATCCCAAAGGCGACGGTACAGGCGGCCCTGGTTACGCTTTTAAAGACGAATTCCATAAAGATCTGCGACATAGCAAAGCTGGAATGCTTTCCATGGCTAACTCTGGACCAGGAACCAATGGCAGTCAATTTTTTATCACTGTAGCACCAACCCCCCATCTTGACGATAAACATTCGATTTTCGGAGAAGTTATTGAGGGACTAGATGTAGCTATCAAGATTTCAGAAGCTGCAACAGACAATTCCCGCCCTAAAGAAAAGATTGCTATTAAGAAAATTACAATTAAAGGTGATCTTAAACCGATAGCTTTCCCAAAAGAAAAAGAACTCACGGAAGCAGAAATCCAAAAACTAACTTCAGCTATGGTTGAAAGTTTAGTGAAGAAAACTGGCGAGGTTCAAAATTTCGGCAAGTTGGGCTCAACTAAGTTTGTTAAAGGCATGAGCAAAGGCGGAATGATTCAAGCGATTTATGCCGTTGATTATGAGAAGAAAAAAGGCATTAAGTCCATGGTCATCGGAAATACCGTGAAAGATAAATTTAACCTTTTGCATTTCGAAGTTAATGTCGAGTAATCAGTCCAGCTGAAACTCAAGCAAGTCGAACTTGCTGGCGCAAATCCGAAAAACACTCTCGAAATTGAGGGTGTTTTTCTTTCTTGTGGAATGATGCTCGGCAAACCTTTCCAAAAGGACTTGAAAATCTGCCAACTAATTATTTATAGATTATGAAAAAAGGCAAAAAAGTAGAGCTGTTTCCCCTATTTGACAATTGCCAGGGTGGCTATTAGAAAGTTCTCCCAGAAAAATGAGCCTCGTAGTGCCTGCGCAGCATGATCGCGACTGCCCTTAGAAATGATATAAAGTCCTTGCAACAGCCATCCTTAGGAACTAAATCCTGGCCTTTTCGACCAGGCATGCCCCAAAGACCTAAAAAATATAGAACCTACACCCAATAACTGCGGCTTCGTTGTACAATAGAAAGAGAATTCTGTATTTGCCGGAAGTGAAAACCGGAAATGGAAACCGGAAGCGGAAAGAGGTTCATCGTGATCGTAACAGCTATTCATTGGCATCGAACATCAGGGCTTGCACCAGAATCCTTTAGGTTTGCAGGAGGTCGAGGCAACCTCAGACGCACCTGGATTGCTTCCAATGATCAAAAAACCCAGCAAGAATGGTTTGTCAAAGCTTTGGCTTGCGCCCTTACCGACCAGCCTATGGCTGGCCTTATACGAGTGACCGTAGAACTCTCCGATGACGCGGGGTCAAGTTATAAGATCACTAGAAATACCGAACGACTCAACTGCGAAAAAGATGGTCGCCCCATTGCCCGGGAAACTCTCCTCGCGGAGCTTCGCGATGGTTTAGATGTTATCAACGGCCCGAATGGCGAATTTCATGAACTGTTTCAGAGCTACAAAGTGAGCTATGAAAACGATACCTATTTAGCTCGACGGGAGTTCCGGGACTCTCTGTCCACAAAAGATGTTCGCGAGATATCTTTAGAAATTAGGCGGCTTAGCCAAAAGCTAAATCAGGCCCTCGGAACCAAGTGGACGCCGTCAAACATCGCGATTCTAGATAGAAGGCTTAATGATCTGAGCCCACGAATTTGGGAAATACGCTCGCAAGTCGCCAAAGTTGAAAGCATTGAAGATAGCAAGTTCCCAGACAAAAGTTTGGAAGTTGCCCTTTTAAAGGAGATGCAAGGATTACTAAATGAACTTGAAGGGAGCGGGCTTCCTGTTTCTGAAATCCATGCCCGACGCAAAATCCTTGATGATCAAATCTCGGACATGCGAGTGGACTCAGAATGGCTGACGACGGCTCAGCGAGACATAAATTGGAAATCTGGCTTTACACTATTGGGTAGAATTCAAGTAGCAAGGCGAGTTGTAAAGATTTTAGCTGATAAAAAAACGGAGTTATCCAATCATCTACAGAGCTCCATTGAGCCTCTAAATGATCAATGGGCTCAATTTAAAGAGCTCGACTACGAACTTCTGACAAATCTCCAAAAATCTCTGACGCTTATGCTGACCGGCACATCCGTATCAGTAAGAATAGAAGATCGAAAGAAATCTTTAACTTGGTTTGACCGATTTAAGGTTCAAGACGCTATTAAGCCTCCTGAGCTGGCCTTTGAGCTTCCTGAGACAGGATTGTCGGAGCTATCAGAACAAACGCAAAATTTAATTAAGGGCCTTGATTCTCTAAGAGT
>CAXNGG010000108.1:0-5993 GCA_964201885.1 Oligoflexales bacterium | reverse complement strand
ATTCATGGCCACATCCAGCGAGAAAAGACCTCAGCTTCTATAAATCCCAGATAACTGCCTCAAATTGCGGATTTCGCAGTATCCCCTCCATAAAATCCCTTTAAAATTATACTGGAGGCGCACTATGGGGCGCGACATAAGAGCGAGTTGCTGGAGCCCTAGTCTCAGATGAACATTCTTAAAATAGCCCACGGACGTGAGCAAATATTACACACAAAACTCTATGAAAGAGTCGGGTTATTAGGCACTAAAGGTCTCAATTGCCTGAAATTAATCGCAGGGATAGGCATGAATGGCTGCGACGACGGCACTAAAAAATAATTGAAAATTCACAATTTAGTATTGACAGAATCCACCCCAAACATATACAACCCTCCCACTCGATTGACGCTGCTTTGGCAGAAGAGATTTGGTTTCCGGAGTGGGCTCATAGCTCAGCTGGTAGAGCAGCACACTTTTAATGTGCGGGTCCCTGGTTCGAGTCCAGGTGAGCTCACCACTCCAAAGTTGGTCCCCTTCGTCTAGAGGCCCAGGACACCGCCCTTTCACGGCGGTAACGGGGGTTCGAATCCCCCAGGGGACGCCACTAATGAGACAAAGCCATTTTCGATTATATCGGAAGTGGCTTTTTTCAAGTGACCTTCATTACAATCCAGGCAGACCCGGTTCTTCAGATACAATCATTGCTCGGGATCCGCATGATCCCGAGCAAAGCGACATAAGCCTATTGCATTCTCAAGGCTATTATGTGCAGTCTATTCCATTTGAGGTTTCGAATGTGGAAAGTGAATGTGGAAAGACCTCATGGCGCAACGCCTGTAAAGCTGTCGTCATCAAGATCCTTGAGCTTACGATCTAGGATGCTAGTTGCCCATATAATCTCAAAAATCTCTCAATAGAAATAGCTTTCTTGGGAATGCCAGATCGGTCAGACTTGCCAGCCCACAAAATCTAAAAACTTCATGCAGAACTTAAGAGTGCTCGGAATCTACGGGCAAGTTCACTACTGCAATAGGTTATGTATTTTGACTATCGTTTAGAAGGGGCCCACAAAAGCAAAAAAAATCGTGGTTCTTGGTAAGCATCTACCATCTACCAACTTCCACAGCCAATACAGAATTTCCAGGCTGTTTCAAGGGCGATTTTAAAAGTCAATTCATGTCTGTTAACGCCGTAAGAACACAATCTTAAAGTAAGCATGTCGGATCACTGGGATAATCAACAGCATTTATTGGTGAATTTCTGCGGGATGGACTTTTGGCCTGGGAGCAATCGTGGATTGCATTTTTGTGCCAATCCACTAAAGTAGGGAAGCTAACCGATTTCACTGGGAAACTCATGGCCATTGTAAGAAAACGTTCGAAGGCAGATTCAGTCAAGGAGCTCCAAGCGGCCATATTAGAATTCTCTTTGTTATTAAAAGACGAAGGAGAAGACCCTGCTAGCGTTGATTTGGAAAAGGCTGGGAATATGCTTATCAGTGCAGCCATCGATTCACCGGAGTTCAAAAAGGCTCTAGCCGCCATTCGAGATTGTTTTGAAGGCGATCATGAATTAATCGCTTACACCATGCGCAAAGCTAAAGAAGGCGAATGGTCAAGTGCCGATTTACTTTTCTTAGCAAGTACAAAAGTCACGGGTATTCTCAGAAGATTTGGGAGCTGAAAAATGATAAATTGGAATTTTGGTTGGCCAGACTTCTTTATTTATATGCTCGCTGGTATTACTATTTTAAAGATTCTCGATACCCGCCACAATACCGCGGCAAGTGTGTCTTGGATTTGGGCTGTAATCGCCCTGCCTTGGGTCTCTGTCCCCCTTTATTGGTTTGTCGGAGGGCGTAGAGTTAAAGGTTTTGCTCCAAAGTGGAGTAAAGCGCCAAGGAACCCCGATTTCTATCGACAATTGACCCCAAAGAAAACAAAAGAAGAAAGGTTTGAACAGATCTTTTCAAGCTTTGGCGACGTCTATCGGCCCAGCCAAGGTAGAGCCGAACTTCTTGTGGACGGTCACAAAACTTTTGAAGAAATCTTTTTGGCTATTAGTCAGGCTAAGACTTTTATTGTAGTTCAGTATTATATATTGCGCTCCGATAGCATCGGCAGAACCCTAAAAGAGCATTTGATTAAGAAGGCCAATGAAGGTGTAACGGTTTATCTACTCATCGATAAGCTAGGCTCCATTGGATTAAGGGAAGATTTTTTCTTTGCACTCAAAGATTCAGGAGTTAAATTCGCGCATTTTTTGCCGCTTATGAATTTAGGTAGGATATTTTTCATAAATAATCGCAATCATCGTAAACTTGTTGTTATCGATGGCATCCAGGCTTTTGCAGGAGGGGTCAATATCGGGGAGGAGTATACCCGTCGTGCCCCCAACCAGTGGCGAGATACCCACCTTAAAGTTGAAGGACCTATAGTTCAGAATCTCCTAGATATTTTTAGAGAAGATTGGCTTTTTGCTACCGGTGAAAATCTCCAATTTCCTAGTCTTGATAGCTCAGGCTCTAAAACTTGGCCATATTCGATCCAAGTGATTCCCACGGGGCCTTATGATAGGAATAATATTGGGGGCATGGTTTTTTCTGAGATGATTCAAACCGTTGAAAAACGAATCTGGGTAAGCACGCCATACTTTATTCCCGACGACTATTTACAACGTGACCTGGAACTTGCAGTCCTAAGGGGCGTCGATGTTCGAATATTGATCCCAAAGTTTGCTTCTAAGCGCTTTGTGCACATGTTGACGTTGAGTTATGCTGAGCAAATGCAGAACCGGGGCGTCAAGATCTATACTTATGAGCCAGGATTTCTTCATCAAAAAATTGTTCTTTTAGATGATGATGTTGCCTCGGTGAGCACATCTAACTTTGACAATAGAGCGATGTATCTTAATTTTGAAACAAATATTCTGATCCTTGACAGAGACTTTGCATCTAAGGTAGAGACGATGCTCGAAAACGACTTAAGCTTTTCAGCAGAATTTAAGCCAGAAATCAGAAAGATTAGAAAACTCATAAAACTTAGAAATAATGGCGCTAGAATATTAGCGCCTTTGCTGTGAGGAACTTATATGATTTCGACACTTCGAATTAAAGATTTTGGAATAATCGATGAATTGCAAGTTGAATTCTCCTCTAGTTTTAATGTCCTTACAGGAGAAACCGGCGCTGGCAAGTCCATTTTGATAAAAGCACTTTCGGCTTTGCTAGGTGGCAAATTAGGCACTGAAATGATTCGCTCTGGGTCTGAAAGGGCCGAGATTACTGGGATCTTTATCTTAGAAAATTCCCATCCCATCGTCTCTCACCTTGAAGAGCTGGGGATACCTTTTGAAGAAAATGGTACTGGCGAAGTGATTCTAAGAAGATCTATTTCAGCAAAAGGAAAAAATGGAACTTGGGTGAACGATGTATCTGTTTCTCGCCACAGTGCTCGAGATCTTGGTCAAAAATTGATGGACATTTTCGGTCAAAACGATTCGTTTCGGATGGTGGCTAATCAAAAGCATAGTGAGCTGTTGGGCAAATTTATCCCAAATGAAGTTGTTAAAAAATTTTCTCAAAGAACCCATTCCGTTTTTTCAACTATACGAGAAATTAAAGTTTCCCTTGCCGCTCTTTCGAAGCTTAAGACTCAAGTGGATTATATTAAGTTTAGAATTGCAGAAATTGAGGAGTTTAAACCAGACATTGGAGAGTTCCATCAGCTCAAAGAAAGGTCCTTAAGCCTTAGGTCAAACTTAGATTCGGCGAAATATTTGGAAAAAATGACTTATTATTTTACGGGATCGGACGACTCCATTGGTCTCATTCGAGGGGTCAGGGAAGTAGAACGCCAGCTTTCAAAAATAGCCGACCAGGATTGGGCCAAACCGTTACTTTTAAAATTGAAAGATCTAATAGGACTCATGAGCGAGGTCTCGTTTGAAGTAGAGTCGAAGTCCTCGCAAAACATCGCCAATGAAAGCGATATTGAAGATGTAGAAAATAGACTGCACGCTTATCAAGATATCATGAGGAAGATGTCCTGTGCCAGAATCGAAGATTTAATGGAAGGTTGGTCGGACCTTGATCAAAAGCTAAAGTCCATTCAGGAGAGTGAATCGACCTTGTCCTCTTTAATTTTTAAATTGATATCTGAGTTGGATCTCTGGCAAGATCAAGCAATGGCGCTGTCTAAGGCAAGGCATGATAAAGCCATGTCTTTGGCCATAACCATCAAAAAAGAATTTGACGAACTTGCCATGAAAGATGCTTCTATTGAGATTAAGCTAGAAAAAAGAACTCCCTTAACATCGTTTGTATGGCGAGATCAGTTAGCGGCTTTTGTAGATGACGAAAAGCTCTTAGAACGCCTAAAGGCAAAGCTGGAAGTCTTTCATGAAGACGGCTTTGAAACTGTTGAGTTTTGGCTCTCACCCAACAAAGGAGAGGGTCTAAAACCCTTGGATAAAGTGGCCAGTGGGGGCGAGGTGTCCCGAGTTATGTTGGCGCTCAAAAAAGTTTTGTCAGACGGTGCGGACGCCTGTGTTTTAGTTTTTGATGAAATCGATGCAGGTATTTCTGGAAGAGTAGCCGATATCGTCGGAGCAAAACTCAAACAAATGGCCGAAGAGTTTCAAATTATTTGCATTTCACATTTGCCGCAAGTCGCGGCCTATGCCGAAAAACACTTCAAAGTTGAAAAAGCAGTAGGAGCCACACGAACCACATCAACCATTAGGGAGTTGAGCAGCAAAGAAAGCGTAAGTGAAATAGCAGCGATGCTTTCTGGTGAAGAGCTTAGTCATTCTAGCATAACTCACGCACGCGCTTTGAAAAATGAAGCCGCTAGAAAGTCAAGAAGTGTCGCTACGACATAAATGCAAATAACCGCATTACTTGCGGTAAATGACTGTGGTTGGCGGGAGAGCGCTTTTAAGATGTGTCTAAACACGACTTCTATAGGGCTATATTTTAGGTGTCTTTGGTTTTGTTTTGAGTAGTTTTTCATATTGACCATCTGATACCAAATAGGGGAATTCAATTTCTATTTTGCTTCCCTCGTGAATCATATATGGGGAAGTTTTAACAGATCTTTCACCATCCGAGCCGTATTTCGTGCTCGATTGAATGAAGTTGTATTTTCCGGATATGAAAGTCATTGTGAAGGGTTTCCAAGACGGCAGAATGTCTAATGAAAAACCTTGTGTAGGAAGGCCTGCCGCTTCAAAGCGGATGAGGTCTGTGACGTACTGATTTTTTTGCTGAATGATAGGTTTTAAAATAACTTGTCCAGTTTTTAGTATGAAAGGTGATTCGCTAGCAGAAAGGTTGTATTTTATGTTTCTAGAACCTGAGATGCCAACTTTAATATTCTCTCCATAAAATAAGACTGGAATATCAGAAATACTTTCTACGAAAGGAAAGTGGTCTTCGCCCCTGTATAGCATGATTTCACCGCGTCCCAAGCATTTGATATCCTCAGGTGCGCAACCCCAGTCTACTTCGACACTTCTAAGCCTGACAGTTTTGGTTTCATTGACTTGAATAGTGATGTTTACAGGTTGGGTGGAGCTATCTAAATGCAGCTCAATATTTCCTGCCAATACGGGGTATTTTTCATTGAGCGACAGAAAGTGATCGTGTCCCAATTGAATTTGGTAGGGATATCCTCGTGTCTTAGCAATTCGGTCCACGTCGACGTCTGGTGGAGATTTTACTTCGAGGTATCCCGTTTCGAGAGTTTTGCTTTCATTAGGCCCTAGGACCAATGGAGTCGTGGTTCCATTGACGGATATATCATAGGCTCCAGGCATTAAAAACTGCCAGGAACTGAATTTTACCCCCTTTGTGACGGCTTGCTTTTCGTTGCTTGAAGAAACAAAATAAAACCCGTCTCCTTCATTCTTTGCTATGACTCGAACGGCCGAAAGTAAAATAGTAGAAACTTTACCGGGCTGAGGCTGGGCCAGGGGCGTTGAGGTCATGCTTATTAGAGCATTTTTAGGCA
>CAXNGG010000107.1:0-5996 GCA_964201885.1 Oligoflexales bacterium | reverse complement strand
GGCCACCTAAGCTGATGAATGCTCCCTACAAGTTCTAGAAGGTGCAAATCCAGCATTCTTCTGCCTCATACTGCAGGGAAATGCGGCAGTTTTAAACAGCCCTAGGCCTGGAAGTATATTTCAGAAAGAGGCTTGATTTGCCTACTAACTTCCTATCACTTCCAAATAAGCGTCGGTGACTCACATTCGCCGAGCCTTTAGAATTTCTAAGCCCTGGCTTAGGGCTTTTGAGATCAATATTGGCCACGGAGAGCCGTAAGGTTTAGGGGCTTTCCCTTTTGCGATGCGATGCAGCTGATTTTCATACCAGACAATCTCCAAAAATGCGACTTTGTCGATCCATCGATATCCAGTTGTGATGGGACGGGATTCAAACTGAGTTTGCTCACCTTTTAACAATCGATTGGAAGCGCTAGGCTCGATGGCAAGAGGACGCCCTAATCCCACGACGTCGATTGCACCAGACGCCACTGCAGAATTCATTCCTTCGAAGGAACGAAAGCCTCCAGTCAGCATCAAGGGAACTGATACTTCTTGCCTTGCCTTTTTAGCGAACTCCAAGAAATAGGCTTCTCGCTTCTGTGTCGAATCTTTAACGGAATGTTTCAAAGCGCCAGTCATCGCAGGCGATTCATAGGTACCACCAGAGATTTCAATAAGGTCAATTCCCACATCAGCGAGTGCTCGCAGAGCGCCTAGGGATTCGTCTTCGGAAAAGCCCCCCTTTTGAAAATCAGCTGAATTTAGTTTTACGGCAACAGCAAATTTCGCCGTGGTAGCGGCACGAATGGCATGATAAACCTCCAGTAGAAAACGTAAACGATTCTTTGGGTTCCCGCCCCATTCATCGCTACGTTGATTATGACGTGGCGAAAGAAACTGGCTAACCAGATAACCATGGGCGCCATGGATCTGAACTCCTGAAAATCCTGCCTGTTCCGCGATTGCTGCGGTGCGTCCAAATCGGGAAATAATTTCGCGAATTTCTTGAACGTTCAGCTCCCGGGGGGTCGCAAAATAACGCGACAACGAGCCACCAAACGGAATCGAGGAAGGGGCGACAGTTTCACGGTTAAGGCCTATTGGTGACTGCTTGCCTGGATGATTGAGCTGCATCCAGATTTGAGTACCATTCAGGCTCCCGGCACTTGCCCACCCTCGAAGACCCTCCATGTCCCTTTCATCTTCAACGGCGACATTATGCGGCTCTCCAATGGCTCTCTTGTCGATCATGACATTTCCCGTGATGAGAAGCCCAGATCCACCTTCAGCCCAGCTACGATAGAGTCTAGAAAGCGACGGGGTCACGCGGTTGTCCGCAGTGCCGAGAATCTCACTCATCGCCGCCTTGGCAATCCGGTTTTTCAGAACCAAACCATTCGGCAACGAGAGAGATTTAGCCAATTCGATACCTTGAAAATTCGATACAGACACTATTGCCCCATTTTCGATAGAAACTAAATTTTGCCTATTAGTACCGGCACTCGGTGGTTATACACTAGTAATTCAGCCATTTCCACCAAACCTAAGCTGGGCCAGCAATTCTCGGCAAAAAGGTTTTCAGGCTGCGCCAAATTCACACATCTTCCAATAATTTCGGCGAATTTTCCGCTGGCCCTAACAAACATCGCGATCAATCCGATAGGCCTACTAATGCATTTTAGTAGTTGCTATGTTTGAAGTGAAAATCTTGTATCTGGCCAGTTAGCTGCCCCAGCAATTAGGCATTTGCTTCCGTCTAGAATACAGGGTCAAAAAGATAAAAAATCCTTTCAACGTAGGTTAATGGTCTCTTTGAAAGGATTTTATTTTCCTGGCCTGAATCTATAGACAGCAGTGACGCCCAGTCTTTCGGTCCGGTTAACTTACTCGAAGCAAGATCTTCATTTCAAACATAGCAACGAAGCCGGTATTTTTTTCCCGCAATGATTTCGTGAGTCAAGATGTGAGTCTTTTGAACTGGATTGTAAAATGCCTTCCTCAAAGATCTTTAGATTTTTACAACTTCCGGCCTAGGAATGGGAAACTCCCTATCCATGGCATCGGGTGCGAACCTTTCGATTTTCTCATAAGGGCTTACAAAGCAAAAAGAGTAGACCTAGTGGTAACTAGGTCTACTCTGCCTTACTGGATTCGGATTTATGTAACCTAGAGCTGCGACCGGCCGAGGTTTCATTTCTACTCAAACATTAAGATGGGAGTCTCTAAATAACTCACAAGAGTTTCCATGAATTTGGCACCAACCATCCCATCAATCACCCGGTGATCGCAAGACAAAGTCAGAGTCATGCGATGCTGGGCTATAATAGTCCCTTGGTCATTAACCCATGGCTGAAGAAGCGTCTTGCCCACAGCTAAGATGGCTGCCTGAGGGGGATTGATGATCGCAGTAAAGTCCTCGATACCCGTCATTCCCAAATTGGAAATCGTAAATGTACCACCGGCAAAGTCTTCATTGGTCAGTTTGCCTTCTTTAGCTTTTTGCCCAAAGTTTTTGGCACTTGTCGCAATTTGACTAAGAGTGAGCTGATCCGTATTTTGAATCACTGGTGTTACGAGTCCTGTAGGAAGAGCCACTGCCATAGCAATATGGATGCTTCCGTGTTCTAAGATAGAGTCCCCTTGCCAACTTGAATTCACGGTGGGGTGCTTTCTTAGAGCTCTTGAAGTCGCCAGAATGATCATGTCATTAATGCTCACCCGAGCGAGTTTTTGAGCTTCACGCTCTTTATTTAATTTCTCTCGCCAATCCATCATTTGAGTCATGTTGGCTGACTGTTTTAAGTAGAAATGCGGAGCTTCGTTTTTACCTTGAAGAAGCCGCTTCGCGATGGTTTTTCTCATCATCGACAACGGGATTTTTTTATCTTCTATCCGCGCTGTGGATACCACTCTAGTGCCACTGGCGCCTAGAGAATCCAAGTCGCGCACGACGACGCGGCCATTAGGACCAGAGCCTATCACCCCTCTCAAGTCGAGTCCGCGACCTTCCGCCATTTTTTTAGCAAGAGGAGAGGCTTTGACTCTTGTAGACCCGGATATGGAAAAGGAGCGCTTTGAAGGCGAGGAAGATTGCTCTGAACCCATACTTCTCTCAGAATGAGCGGCTGAGCCAGGGGCCGTTGATCCCGGGGCGGCAGAACTAGAACCTCCGCCAGGAGCTGCTTCAGGAGCTACTTGAGCCGTCACGAGCCAACTAGGATCAAACGTGGTACCAGAGCTCGCTAAAACGCAGATTGGGGCATCTAAAGCCACGCCACCGCCCTTAGGTGTCACGATTTTTAACAAGATTCCACTTTCGGGAGAAGCGAATTCTAGGGTTGCCTTATCGGTCTCAATTTCAACCAAGGGCTCACCATCTCTTACTTTATCGCCTTCTTTTTTGAGCCAATTGGCAATCCCACCTTCTTCCATGGTGTCAGAAAGCTTGGGCATTCGTACGATAAAAACACCCTTGGGCAGAGGCTGAGCCTGGGCAACCTTGACACTCCCAGCGGCTTGGTCTGCGCTGGAGGACTTGCCTTTAGATACTTGGTCCTTTAAGGGCTCTTTTTGGGCAGAGTCATTTTTCCCTGCCGCTTTAAGATCCGTAGTTTTTGGGGCAGGTGACTTCGAGCTTTGGAGCATGGAGGGGTCGAAGACTTCGTCTTTAAGGCCTAAGACACAGATGGGAGCATCGAGAGCAATGGCATCCCCTGGCTTGTGAAGGATCTTGATTAAAAACCCAGACTCAGGCGAAGAAAATTCTAGAGTTGCTTTGTCGGTTTCAATCTCGACAAGGGCCTCTCCCTCTTTAACTTTATCGCCTTCTTTTTTCAACCACTGGGCAATGCCGCCTTCTTCCATGGTATCAGAGAGCTTCGGCATGCGAATTATATGAGCCATTTTTTCCCCTTAGTCGGCATAGATAACGCGGCGCACCGCTTTTACAATCTTATCTTCATTTGGCAGTACTTCATGCTCAAGAGCTTCATTGTAGGGAACCGGCACAAAATCAGTGGATACACGCTCTACAGGAGCATCCAATTCGTCAAAACACATATTATGAATCCGATCCGAAATCTGCGCTCCGACGGAAGCAAAGCCCCACGCCTCTTCGACGATCACCACGCGATGAGTCTTGCGAACGGACTGAAAAATAAGATCTTCATCTAAGGGTAGTAACGTTCTAGGATCCAGGATTTCAACAGAAATACCAAATTCTTTTTCGATGTGTTCGACGGCTTTTACGACTTTGTGGTAAATCTTTCCCCAAGTAATGATGGTGACGTCGCTTCCTGCTTTTTTAATTTCCCCTACTCCTAACGGAATCAGAAATTCTCCGTCTGGAACTTCGCCCTTCATGCCATACATCATTTCCGATTCGAGAAAACAAACGGGATTGTTATCTCGAATGGCTGCTTTTAATAGGCCTTTGCCATCAGCTGGAGTTGCAGGACAGACGACTTTAAGACCTGGAACGTTCGTGAGAAAAGGGTCGACAGATTGTGAGTGTTGGGAAGACAGCATATGGGCTGCACCGTTAGGGCCGCGAATGACCATGGGAATCGAAAACTGACCACCCGACATGTAAAGCATCTTGGCCGCATGGTTGATGATTTGATCAAATCCTTGAATCCCAAAGTTCCAAGTCATCATCTCTATGATAGGTCTTAGCCCCGTCATGGCTGCCCCAACTCCAAGTCCGGCAAAACCCGCTTCTGAAATCGGAGAGTCGATGACTCTTTCAGGGCCAAATTTGTCCAGAAGTCCTTTGGAAACCTTATAAGCGCCATTATACTGCGCCACTTCTTCGCCCATTAAAAACACGCTTGGATCCCGCTCCATCTCTTCATACATGGCCTGACCAAGGGCTTCTCTAAATGTTAATATTGCCATCTTTTCTCCTTAGTCTAGATATACATGCATCCAGGCCTCTGACAGGTCTGGATTTGGGGATTCATCAGCAAACTGCTCATCTGCCCGCACACGGGTTTTAATTTCATCGTCCCAGGATTCCAATAACTCTTCGGTAGCTAATTTTTCTGTTTTTAGTTTTTCGCCTAAAACTAAAACGGGATCTTTTTTGAGCCACTCAGCGACTTCGTCTTTAGTGCGATAGTTTTGTGGGTCAGATACGGAGTGCCCTTTGTAGCGGTAGCATTTGGCTTCAAGAAGGTAAGGCTTCTTGTCTACACGCATCTTCTTAACAATTTTGTCCACATGCTGGATCACAGTCTCCACATCCATGGCATCTACCATGGAGTGATCCATATCAAAAGCTAAGGCACGCTTATAGAGGTGATCCACTGAGGTGGTCCGCCTGATATCAGTCCCCATGCCATATTGATTGTTTTCGACAATAAAGAGTACCGGCAAGTCCCAGGTGGCGGCCATATTCATGACCTCATAGACTTGTCCTTGATTCATCGCCGCATCGCCCATATAGCAAACGACAATGTCATCTTCTTTCATATATTTGATGCGAAATGCAGCTCCAGTGGCAAGAGGTGCTTGCCCGCCAACGATCCCATGACCGCCTAAAAAGCGATGTTCTTTGGAGAACATGTGCATGGAGCCACCTTTCCCCCTAGAGCAGCCGGTGACTTTGCCGAAGAGCTCGGCAAAAACTTGCTTCCCAGGAATCCCTTTGGCAATGGCTTGGGTGTGGGAGCGGTAACCAGAGATCATGTAGTCTGATGGTCTCAAGCACTTTTGCACGCCCACGCAAAGGGCTTCTTGGCCGATATGGACGTGACAAAAGCCAGAAAATTTTTGATTCGTATAAGCTACCAGCACACGCTCTTCAAATCTTCGGTAGTAAAGCATTTCTTTGTAAAGCGCCACCAATGGATGGGCCTGATCTGGTACAGTTTTTTTTACTTTTGAACTCATCAAAGCTCCCTGCATAGGCCCCCCTTTAGGGCATGTTTGACCTTATGGTTTAACTGCTTACGGCCAGTTTAGCAACCATTTGAAACCAACCTCTTTATGTATAAAAGAAGCACTAAAATTAG
>CAXNGG010000106.1:0-6081 GCA_964201885.1 Oligoflexales bacterium | reverse complement strand
TGCTTTGATTTCTTTTACCAATTTATTTCGTTGGTCCGTGAATCTGCCGGCTCCGAGTGAGTGGGGAATAGAAGCGGAACTTGCTTTTGACACAAAGTCGGAAAGCAATAAAGACGCCTTATCTGAAGCTAAAGAGGCAGAAGAGATCTTAGTTCAAAAGCAGATTCTCCCTCAGCTTCCTAAGACTGTAGAAATTGACTCCACCCAAGATCCTGGTGTGGTCAAGGAGACGGTGCCTGACGAATTGTCTAAAGAAAAGCCGCCTCCGCCTTTGGATCCAGGTAAGGATCAAGAAGCTGACGAAAAAAAGCGCGACGCAGCAGTCAAGCTTAAGAAGCAGGAAGCCATTGACCGTCTCTTGAAAGAGAAAGCGCGGGAAAAAGGTAAGTTTGCTGACGAGACCTCATCGCCTCTTTCTGACAGTTTGCAGCGCCGCAAAGCCCAGCTTGCTCAAGGTGGCGGAGGGGGAAGCGAGGCTAGCAATTACGCCCTGCAAATTCAGAGGGCCGTGCGGAGGTATTATTCGATTCCGGAGACCTATCGAATTAAGGGTGATAGTTTAACGGCCCAAATCAAGCTTTCCATAAACCCGTCTGGATCTATCTTAATCATGGAAGTAGAAAACAGTTCGGGAGAAGCTGGATTTGATCAGTTGGTGATGGATATCATCAAAAAAGCAGAACCCCTTCCACCGCCGCCGAGCGAGCTTATTGGGAAACAACTTTTACTGTCATTTAATCCTTAAAAGGAGACGCTAATGAAATGGATACCACTTTTTTGGGGAGCCCTGAGCTGCTTTTTGCCCACTTCGTCATGGGCTCAAGGTGTTCTGAATATCAATATCGATGCCCCAGAATTTCGCCCCATGGCTGTCGGGATTCCGGATTTTAAAGTAGAGGGCGGAGATCCCAAGATCGCCAAAGACGCAGCAGCCGAGCTTCAAAGAATTCTGGAATTCTGCGGTCTGTTCAGAGTCATTAACCCAGTGGCATACAATCATATTCCCATAGCGGAGGTGATCAGTCAGGGCGAGTCCAAGTTGAATCCGGCTGCTTGGAAGCAAGTCGGTGTAGAAACTCTTATTACTGGGGTCTTGAAGTCAGATCCGTCCGGACCTGTTCTTGAACTGAGAGCCTTCGACATAACGAAAGGAAAAGAAGTTGCAGGGAAGAGGTACTCCAATGCGACAAACTATATCCCACCCATTCGGAAGTTTGGGGATAGGGTTCTAAAAATGTTAACCGGCAAACCTGGCATTTTTACCACTAAAATTGTATTTGTGGGACGTCAAAAAAAAGGTGATATGAAGCAAATCTATATGGCCGACTTTGATGGCGGCAATCTTGAGCAGATCACCGCTAAATCCACTCCTCATCTCTCCCCATCTTGGAGTCCAGATGGTAAGTCCATCGTCTACACTTCGTTTGAAACAGGGGATCCCAATGTTTTCCTCTATGATTTGGAAAAACGAAAGTCCAGGATCATTGCTGGTGAAAAAGGTCTAGATTCCGGCGCTCAGTTTGAGTCCAAAGGTAAATTTGTCGTGTACTCCCACGCGGTAAATGGCGATACAGATCTCTATCTAAAAAGTAAAGAAGGAGGTAAGGCCCTAGATTTTGTAAAGGGTGCCGGCTTGGATGTAGATCCGGTTTTTTCACCGGATGGTAAGTACCTGGCTTGGGTTTCAGCGCGATTTGGTAACCCTCATCTTTTTAGAGGAGATCTTAGCTGGAGTAACGGCGTTCCTTCTGTGACAAAAGATGAGAGATTGACCTTTGCCGGTTGGTACAACGCGACTCCAGCCTGGTCCCATGATTCCGAAAAGATTGCCTTTGCTAGTTATGATAAAGAAATAAACCGTTTTGACCTCTTTATGATGAATCCAGATGGCCGAAAGTTAGAACGTTTAACTCTTAGATCTGGCGATAATGAGAGCCCCTCTTTTGCACCTAACTCCCAGCTCATAATGTTTCACTCCTCTAGACAGGGGACTGCAGATGTAAAAGGGCCCGCAAGCCTGTATGTGATGTACCGTGATGGGTCCAATCAGCGAAGGCTGAATATCCCGTTGTATGAAGCTCAAACCCCCAAATGGGGCCCGTTTGTGGATTTTGATTGAGATGAAAGTTTGAAACCGTTGGAAGCTCCCTAAAATTCGCCTCTAAATTATAAAATGCAGTTTTGAGTGCTTGCCCCTACTTAGGTTTGGGCGAGCAAATTTGTCTCAGCCTTTTCTTCTTGGTTTTGGTATGGAAAAAACACAACGTTAGAAAATGGTTTCTCTATGAAGTTAGAGGTAGTCGTTTCAGGTGATAAAGGCGATCCTAAACTCCTTTAGAATGTTCTTACTCCAACGGTGTGCTCTAGCGTTACTACAGCGTCGACGAGATCACTTGGCAGGTTAAGTGTCTTTCCAAATTAGGCCCAGAAAACGCCAGAACGACAAAGTTTCACGAGTGGACGCTCTCGCCTTGAAGGTTTTCTGACATGGATTTCTTTCTAAAAACATTACTATAGTCAATTTTTGCTGACTCAGCTAACGTGCTTATTGGAGAAAAGACCTCAAAATTCGTGGGAGACTTTGCGTGAAGATATTCCTAATTCTATTGTTTTTATGGATGATTGAGACGTTTGCCTTAGCGGAAGTTGGAGAGTGTGGGTTCTATCAAACTAAGAACAAAGATTTTTTTTGCGAGAGCAGCGACAATTACTTGATAGATTATGGTTATAAGTACTGTGAGAGATTTACAAAGCTTGAAAACGAAGAGACGTCCAGTCTAGAGCTTAAATCCTGGATCTCTAAAACCAGGGTATGCCTTCAGGAAATGATCGCGGAAAATGAAAAAAGATATCAAGCCGAAGGCTGTAAACAGCTAAAAGAGTTTGCCTTCGACACTCATCCCATCTGCTATAAGCAGTATGGTGTTTGTAATTTGCCATTGATAGATAAGTCAAAGATTGTGAAGCTGATCCTTAAGAATGATTTTTTGTCGGATTTAGGAAAAGAGAAGCGAGCGACTTTTCTGCAAACCATCAATGTAGTTGCTAAATGCCTGTCCCCAAAAACGACAATTTCTGAAGCGGGAGAGCTTTTTTATCAATTGAGTTTGAAGAGTAAGTCGTCCATTTCAAAGTTGTCTTTGCAAGCAGCAGTTGAAATATGGGAGCGGTCACCTGACAAAACATCTGAAATGGAAGTGTACTTTTCTAAAGTCCTTCGAGCCATGAAAGAAAAGAATGCCGGTGACATGGACAGTAGACAATTTTTTTCAATGTTCAAGGGCTCAACGATCGCCTATGACGAGAATTATAAAGCTACCTGGCGAGCAGGCCCATCGCTTAAAGGTCTGCTCAGCAGCACACAGCAAAGTAAGTGGGAACAAATTTTAAATGAGCCCTTCACTGACGATCAGCTGGAAGAAGGTCTTAGGGTTTCCAGGGAATTAGCGCAGAATTTTAAGTAGATGGTAAGAGTTGCGGATGGATTGCTTTTTCTAGGCAACTCAACCTTTTGTAGGGCCCCTTTTCTGGGAGAGGGATTGGAGCGGATTTTACAAAGGGCGCTCTCACAACCAACGAAAATCTGTTGTTTTCTGATGGAAAAGGCTTAGGCGGAGGGGGTTTCGCAAATACAGCATTGGGAAGTTGCTGGCATGATGACTAACGCTGCTTGACTCAAGTCATTATCGCGGCTCACGCAATGGAATTCAAATCCTTGGAGAGCTGTTAGTTTCTTTTCTAGGGACTAAGTTCGAAAGTCTTGCCAACTGTTAGTCCTGAGGCGACAGTTGGCCGTGCCTGTCCCTTACTTTAAAATATTAGGATCTGAATTTGAAAATGCAGGGTTGGTCTGAAAAGTGTTATCAAACTTCACATTGGAATAATCAGTAATTGGACTAGGATTAAAGTCATTTGTGGAGTCTATCTTAGGATTGCCCGTCGTGGTCGTAACCGCCCTAGCGGTATAGTTTCTAAGGTTGTCGCAACTTCCTGACTGTGAAAGGCCGCTTGCAATTGCGCCGAATAATCCTCCCGTACCATTGTTGATTTTTTGGCTTGCATTAGCGGCAACCCCAAGAGCGGCACCAACGTTACAAAATACATTTCCGTTTTGATCTGTGGTTTGGGTCAGTTTTTCCACGAAGTAAGCTATCCTCACTTTAAAGTCATAGACTGAATTGAATTGAGGGGCATCGCAGCTGTTAGAACCGCTCAATTGGCAGCGTTTTAAGTCCCGCGCGTAAATTTCTAAATTATCTTGCTTTGCTTTTGTTGGAACCCAATTTACCTGCCAAGTGTTCACACCACCTTGCTGCTGCATTGTAGCGCCAGAAAGATTCGTAAAGACGCGTAAGGGACGGTCTGAATTGGCACCTACAATACTAACCGCCCAGTTTACGGACCTGTTTATCTCAGAAAACCAGTATTGTTGTCTGCCATCCTGCGATGTCTGAACATTGCCCTGAAACTGAGCGCTCAGACTGAGCGGCTGGCAATTATTTGTCTGGCATCCACCCTGGGGTCCAGCATTCCCTGATTCCGGGGGAGGGTTTCCTACGAATCTATTTTTATCTTGGTTTGAAATGCCTCGAGGCTTTTCAGCACCTCCTGAGCTACAGGCAGAAAATGCAAAAAAAAGTGCTAGGGAATACAAAGTTGTCCTGGAGTGTTTCATTTTAAATCTCCTACCTATGCCTATGGTATCGGCTGATCTAGAGTTTTTTTTAAGAATTCTTGTAGGTGTCTAGTAATACTAAGAAAAGTAGAAGGCTTTTCAGGTTTAACCATTTCACCTAAAAATTCCAAACTCATATGACCTATGTGAACAATGGCCTATGCCAACGTGAAACAATTTTGAAGCCCAGGCTTGACGTATCCGGCTGAGTTGCTGATCTCTTTTGACGACGGACTAGGACTTACAGTTATGCAAGTGCTTCATTCAGACTAGGATTTTTGGAAGAGGGTATGTACTTCAATTATTTTGTTTGCGGTTTTAAGTTCTAGGCATTGCCTACTGGAAAGTCTCTTTCAAAATCATTTATGTGCTGCTCCACAACATCTAAGCTGGAATTCCAAAAATCTTGTTTAGTGATGTCCACCTGGAGATGTTTTTGGGCGATTTCCTCACAAGTCATTCGTCCCGTATCTCTTAGGAGGTTTCTGTAGAACTCTGCAAAATTTCCCGGTTCTTTTAAAAACTTGCTATAGACCCCTAGGGCAAAAAGGTATCCAAAAGTATAGGGATAATTATAAAAAGATCGAGGCCACATATAGAAATGAAGTTTGGAAGCCCAAAAGTAGGGGTCGCATTCAGAAATGGCATCTCCGTAAGTTTCAGCCCAAGCTTCTTTATTTAACCTCATAAAATCATTTGCCGTTAAAATACCTTTACTTCGTTGCTTCATTACATTTTCTTCAAATATAAATCGGGCTGGTATATTTAAAAGAAAGGATGACGCCGCTTCGGCGCGATTCCAATGAATGAACATATGATCTGCAGGCGACTTTGACTTGGCTAAGAGATGATCGTCTACGAGAGTCTCGGCAAAAATTGAGGCGGTTTCGGCAAGAGTCATCGGGTAAGCGGTCTGCTCTAGGTTCATGTCTCGCATAGTCCAATTGTGCCAGGCGTGCCCAAGTTCATGGGCTAGGGTTCTGAGATCGCCGTTTGAGCCTTGCCAACTCATATAGACAGCAGGTGTTCTGGATTTGGTAAAGGTTGTGCAATAGGCCCCTAGTCGTTTCTTATCGCCCACTGTAGCTTCAATCCATTTTTCTTGAGCCATCATTTTAACGAAGTTTGATTTCTCTTCTGAAACAGCCCTAAATGATGCCGAAACCACTTCAATAGCCTCATCCCAAGGGAGGGATGTTTTGGCTTTAGAGGGGTATCCTCCGAGCAAATCCCAAGGATCTAGTTTCGACTTTCCAATCACTTTGGCCTGAAGTTTAAGAGCTCTATGGCCAATTTCTCTTCTTTTCCGAACCGCCTCATGCATGGCGTTTAAGGTTTCTAATTGGAGTCGTGCCATGCTTAGTGTAGAGGTCAAATAGGTTCTTTCGGAAATCTTGCTGCGTTTG
>CAXNGG010000105.1:0-6104 GCA_964201885.1 Oligoflexales bacterium | reverse complement strand
GTGTAAACTCAAGTGTCGGAGGCCTTCCTCGTCTAAGAATAAGTCCAAAGGCCATAGCAACGATGGCTAAGGGCGGTTTTACCGACCGCATTTCCTCTTATCAAAACTTACTACAAAAAGGCTTTCTTAAGAAGTTGATTAAAGATAACAATCCGATTCTCTCCCGACTAACAAAAAGTGACATGCATTTAGATCTGTCCTATTTGCTTTTGGGCCATGATTTAGCTCTTCCTACTCGCAAATCAACGGTGGATCGCTGGCGCACGATTGAGCGCCAGCAAGGTCGCCCCATTGTGCAGACCATCAAACAGTTAGGCGCAGCGATTCGGTTTGCAAATCCTTTGAGTCTGAGATCGATTCGAGTTCCTACTTTGATGATTTGTGGGGGGGATGATGTTTTCGTTCCCAATCTAAATTCCAAAATCTTAGGAAACCTTATTCCTGGTAGTATTTGTCGCTTGATTCCCGATGGTGGCCATGAGCTTCATGTTGATAAGCCATTGATGCTCAAAACCATGCTTTTAGATTTCTACCTAAGCTCTCCCAAAATCTAAACGCGAGGCCTGAATGGACTGGGTAATTCTTGCCTATAGAGAAACCTGATTTTCTGTCGAACTTAAACGTTAACTCGCCCCTTTTTAGGTGGGCATTACTTGCCATAGGCAAAAGCATTGGGAAAGCGCATAGTACCTCAAAGTGTAGTTATTTAAGAACTATCGGAGGCAATATGGATAACATGCCTATTGGAGGGCGCTCGGCTGCTCCAGACGTGAACTCTTCCATTCCCAAAAACAAGTCTGGCGCTGCAAGTCAAGATAGCTCAAAAGCCTTTTCAAAAGAGCTCTTAAGTGAATCGGCTCCTGCTCCCAAAAACACCACAAAGCGTCGCGATACACCCAAAGATGAAAGCGCCTCCACAACCCCTAGTTCTCCCGCTCGCCCGACACAAAAGCCATCGAAGAAGTCAGTGAAACCACAACTAGATAATGATATAAATCTGCAAACCTCGTCGGCCGAAGAATCCAGCGACTCTCGCGAAGTAGAAGCTTCGACAGATTCCGAAACGGATTCTCCCAAAAAGACGGAACGTGTTCGATCTAAAGATGCGACTTCAAAAGAGCCGTCGGACTCAAGCTCAGCAAAAACAGTTGTACGTAAAATCGCTGCTCAAATGAAAAGTGAGGGTCAAGATCCTCAGATAGCATCCCCTATATTAGGCATTCTATCGGGAAAGCCTTCCTCTGTGCCTTTAGAGGCAGTACCTGAACTCATCGTGACGAGTCCTTTTGTGGTGAGAGCTTTAGGGGAAGATCTCACGAAATATTTATCCACCCCGCAGTCCTTGGAGAGCCTATCGGACAGCTTAGATATGTCGGATGAGCTTTTGGACCGGGCTAAAGAGATGGGCGTTGATCTCATGGTTGCCTTGACACCTAAAGATCTGTTTATGGCCCTAGGAGTAGACTCCCAGAAAATCAGTTCCGAACTCCTAAGAATCAGAGAACGGGGGCCAATGGAAGGTCTCAGCGGCATCATTAACGGATTAAAAAAATCCTCTTTGCCTATCGAGGGCGATGTTCCAGCGGTCTCTGGCCGTCCCATCATTAGAACTAAGGACGACTTGCTGCGAATTTCCGAAGCGGCTCGCAAGGCTAGCGGCGTCGATCTTTCCACCGTGACTCCGCAATTTACGACCGGCGAAGCTTCGGCTCCTGAGAGCTCAAAGTATAACGCCGCAAGTGAAAACGAAGATCCCCATATGGCCCTCTTGATGGAAAATCAGCTGAGTAGTAAGGCACTCGCAAGCCCAACCAGCCAGAGAGCAGATTTTTTGAGCAATCCTCTCGCAAAAGCGGAAGACGTCATAGATAGATCTCAATTCGCCAGAGTTGAGCGCAGCACAATCGACCCCTATGATGCCATGAGCCTTCAGATGGGGGATGTTCAAAAACTAAATTTAGATACTAGAAACCAACTCTCGGCACCACAATTAGCTCCACAGTTTCCGTCAGCACAGGCTCTTGCTTCGAATCGTGATCTTACGGGAGAGGTTTTAAGACTTCGCCTTCAAGAAGGTGCTACAGGCTTAAGGGGGCCAGCACTTTCCGAGAGAAAAAACATTAAAGTTGATGAATCAGCCGATTTTGCATCGGATTTAGCGCTAAATGATAAATCTTCCTTTGCTGATGCTGCCCTTTCTAGTTTGGGGGTGAGCTTACCGGAGGAAAGAAAATCTCAGTTTGGCTCTGAAAAAGAAGGGCGTTCTGATTTGTCTTCGAAGGGTGATGAACGCGAGTTGATTGATGATTCCGCAGCCCCAAATCATTCCCACCACACCAATCACGTTGAGGCCGGAAAAAGTAAATTTCACGGGCTTGTGGAGCAAGCAACAACAGGAACTATTTCTCACGCCTCCAGTGTCCGAGACATGATCGATAAAGCCCAAATGCATTTAGATAAAAATGGCGGATCCATGCGTATAGAAATGGGGGGAGAAAATCCCGTTTCACTCGCCATTAGAGTGATAGATAATGAAGTGAGCCTCAAAGTCTCAACCCAAAGCGATAGCATGCGTGATCTTATTTCAAGCGAAATTTCCAGACTTCAAGACTCGCTGACATCTCGAAATCTAAAACTCACGGAAGTCGATCTAGGACGCCAGACATTCTCGGGGTCCCATGAAGGTCAAAAACAAAACCAGACCAATGGCTTTATGGATTTCAACTCTGGATCTGGCAGTAGGCAAAATCCCTTTAGGGAAAATTTAAAGAATCAGGTCCAGGAAATTAAAGAAACTAACTTCTCTAAAGTTGGGGAAAGAGTTCGAAATGACTTGGGCAAACTTTTGGTGAGGGTATAAGCTATGGCTAATGCACTAGTTCAAAAAGCTGTCGGCCTTCCGGTTGGATCTAACCGACAGGATATAAGCGCTCAAAAAATCTCCAATCCTACGGGCGCTATAAAAAATGAAGCAAACAATACGGATTTCAAATCTATTTTGATGAATTCGAATTTTGAAGAGAAAAAGAAGCGTGAAACCGATGCGAAAGGCGATCTCTCAGGGTCTAAAAACTATGAAGACTTTCTTGAAAAATTAAATCGGCAAACCAAACAAAAAGACGCACCAAAAAACAATTTGGATAAGAATGACTTTTTAAAGTTATTCGTAACCCAACTTCAAGCGCAAGATCCGCTCAATCCCCAAGATGGAACGCAGATGGCCTCTCAGCTGGCGCAATTCAACGGCTTAGAACAAATGCTTAACGTCAATACCACCCTTGAGAAAATGATGGCAGCCCAGAACTCTGGACGTGCCATGCAATATGTAAACTACATAGGGAAGGAACTATCCATATCCGGTGGTGATGTCAGAATGGATCAGGGAAAAACCAATGATGTATTCCTTTCAAGCCCCATGGCCTTGGGAAGGGCGACTTTAACCGTCAAAGACTCTTTTGGGAAGATTGTCGCAGAAAGGGAGCTTGGAGCCCTGGAGCAGGGTGAGCATCGGATTGCTTGGGATGGCAAAGATAATACGGGAAAATCCTTAGGAGATGGCAAGTATACGTTTGATATCAGCGCAAAAAACGGCAACGGGGAGTCCGTCGATCTTAAGCTTTCCTCAAAAGTGCAAGTTACCGGTGTTGATCTTGGAGAAGCCGGGCAGAATGTCTATACGACTGTAGGTTCGGTGCCCTTTGATAAAATTCAAGCGGTTGGTGCCACCGGGTTTACTTCGGCCAAGGTCCGAGAAGTCAATGCTGCCGTTGATTTAAAAAAGAATAAAGTGGGAGACAAAGAGGCTAAAGGAGTTATAGACGGCGGAACACCAGCCGCGCAAAATCAGGATGGACCCGCGGCTTTTGCGGCAGAAAGCGATCCTAGCAAGGAGCCAGCGCCCGAAGGTAAACCAGGCGAAGATTCTGGGGGCAACAGCTCTTCCGCCTCTGCAATGCGTGGTGAGGCAGGTGCATCTAAGAAGGTCGAGCCAGCATCTGACGGGACCAAATCCGTGTCTGCAGACCAGCTGCCACCAGAAATTAGAAAGTCATTAGAGAAGCAGTTTGGTGGAAATGCCAAGACTTCCCCTGCAAGGCCAAGTAAAATAGCGGTGACCAATCCACCCGTACCAAAGAATGAGGTTGAACTTTAATGTTAGGAAAAAATTTTTGGCCCTTGGTTCTGTGCTTAAGCACATTTTTTCAACTTTCCTGTGGGAAGAAAAAAGAAGAAACGAAATCTGTTCCTAAAGACGTTCAGGTAGCGGAAACCCCCAATTGCGATCTTTCCACAGTCGGCTGTGCCGTGACATTTACCGGCGCCACCATGGCACCAACATTGCCAGACGGGGACTATGTAGGGGTTTCATTTACCCTTGGCGATACAGCAAAACGAGTTGATGGTGGAGAATCAGATGACAAAGTAGTCTTGGAAAATAGCTCCAAACTTTCTTTAAGTTCAAAGAATTTCGCTCCTGAGTTTGTCGACTTAAATTATATGAGACGACTTATCGCCAATCGCTATACGAGATCGGCGACTGACCAAGATCCTATTTGGGATCTTATTCGCGCCTATGATGACGCTGCTTTGGCCCAATTTTTGACAGGAAACCAGCCGTTATTGGATTACTATAAAAGTGCGCAAAAAAAAGCGGGACCGATCCCGAGTCTCCCTTTAACCTCTCTAGAGCCTGTCTGTCCAATTGGAGAGCTTGATTTAGGTGCTTTTGGGGGCAAAATTAATCCCAGTAAAAGATCACAAAGAGTTAATGTTTGTGTGATTGAGCAGGATCAAATTTCAGGATCGGTTTCTAGCGATGACGTTTTAGCTTGGTCCAATTCCATCGTCTCTAGATATGAAGAAATTTTTGGGGCCCAGACTACTGTTGAGGGCTATAGCCCCAAACCTTGGATTGTCTTAATGAACGTGAGTGCCACTCCCAGTTTGGCTACGACATTGGGAGCTTTTGTCAGAGATCCTAGTGCCGCAAATAAACATCCAATTATCATTATTAACACGTCTCAAATCACTCAAACCACAAGCCGCATCGACACGCTTGGTACGATAGCCCATGAGATTTACCACGGGATTTCTTATTATTATAAAGTTGTCGTAAACAAAAAAACTCTCGAAACCGTAGCCATCGATGAGGGCATAGCCCATGTGATGGAAGATGTTTTTGGTAACTCCGCAAAAGTTGAAACGGGTTGGACGTCGTCGTTTATTGGAGCTGCGATAGATAGCACTTATCCGGTCCTAAACAACTGGGTTACTGGTTTTAGCCAGCCCCAATCTCGAGGTGGTGCCCACTCTTTTATGTACTTTTTAACCGATATGTTCGGCGGACTTTCTGCCGCCAGCGCGACGGCGACCACCGCAAGTGGAAATGGGATCAATTTGCTAAGGGATCTCATCAAGTCGCCAAATAACGGACCAGCCAATATAGAAGCTGTGACAGGGTTTAAGATTCCGCAATTGATCGGCCATTTTGCAGCAACTGTCATTTTAGATAAGTCTGCCGTAAAGGCTGCATCAGAAAGGTGGACTCTTAAAACGCCTTTCCCATTGACCGCGATCAGTGGAGACAAGGTGGAAATAGGTCACCGCTTTACTTATGACGTTTCTACTTTAAGTCCACTGCCTCAAGATGACTTTGATTCTCCATATTATGCACTTAATGGTTTTTTATGGACCCAGTCAGGTACAAAGAAACTTGAGCTCAGTTCAAAAGTGGACAATGCAGGACTTACATTAGTGAGGATCAAATGATATCGGAAACTTTTAAGAGACCGCTGTGCGTTTTGTTTTTCTTGGGTGTCAGTCAGTCAGGATTTGCAGAACCTTTAAAGAAAGAAGGATTTGTCAGGAATGTGGGATCTTCAGGGCAGACTGTAGCCAATCTTGGAGATGGTCTGGACTTATGCCCAGCCGATAAAGGTGAACTCGCCAAGAAACTTTCTGGCTATATGATTTCTGTGGAAGGAACTAAAAATGAGCAGAAAAAATGCATAGAGGTTTCTAAAATAGAGGTTTTGAAGTCTTCGCGCGGAGAACCCGTGCTTCTAGGGGTCCTTAAAAAATCCAATGCGAATTGGGTCCTGCAA
>CAXNGG010000104.1:0-6153 GCA_964201885.1 Oligoflexales bacterium | reverse complement strand
GAGCGAGTTTATTTTAAAGCAGATTCGGAAGCTTCTATCGTCAAAGGAGTCATAGCCGCCATTGTTCAGGTTTATTCGGGTGGCACACCTGAAGAAATCATGGCCCTATCACCGGAGTTTCTGGCGGAAGGAGGGGTTTCTGATGCTCTTTCCATGAATCGGCGCAACGGTCTAGCCAATATGCTCAAGCAAGTCCGCCTTTATGCATTTGCCTATCAATCCTTGACACAAAAAGAATCTAAGTAGGCTTAGCTGGGCTTTCCGTGCGCCATAACTCTCCGTGCGCCATAACTCTCCGTGCGCTCTGCCAACAACCACCTCAAGGTTCCATGGAAGAGCTCGCGGAGTCAGGTGGATCCTTTCTATCGGCAAGCCTTCGGGAATGTGTGTGTGCCCGACAAATCTACCGAGAACTGGTGCCAGCAAATTAAAATCCTGTACGAGGGCACCCCAAATCCAGTTTTTGGGCGCTATTTTCGCCTGTTTTCCAGAAAGACAGGTACTTGCAACTTTCAGACAACGCCCTGGAATGCTCGATTTAAGTCTCCGGAGATAAAATCATTTTCTACGATATTTACGAGAACGTAGGTCGCATGAACCATTTCAAATAGTTTCCTGGACGGCGAGTTTTTTTCATAAATGTAAGCCCAATCATTGAGCCACAAATCAAAGGCTTCGTCCCGCCATATTTTAAAGCTCGCCGTGTCGACGACCGTAGGTTGAACGATTTCTTTTCCTGGAAAAACGCCCCATGTAACTGCATTGGCGGCTCCCTCAGCCATATTGGAATCGTAGTCGCCACTAAAGTCAACCGCTTGCCAGGTCATCGAAGGAAAGGCCCGTAAATTAGCCTTTAAAGCCTTCCAATTTGCTGGAGTCGTGAAAAATTCTAAATAGGCTTTTTGAAAGACAAAGCCGCCTGGCCCCCCCCATCCTACAGCGGGATGGGAGCTAGGAGCGCCGCTCACTTGCGGTTGGCTGTTAATGGTTAAAAACCCTGCGCGATTTAAAGCCACTAGAGTTTCTGTGATGGAACTTGATTCTGCTTGCAGGCCGACGTCTGACCATGGAAGCCGGTCGACAGTTCCAAGGCAGTATCTCGCAAATACCTCATAAAGCTCGGTTTCATTTTTGGGTTCCCCCCAAATCTCTTTTCGCTCTTCTCGGGCCTTGGTGCTCGAGCGGCCGCTGCGCAGGAGATGGTAATCCGATAGCTCGCCAAAGGTCGGGCTTCTGGAATCGCCCCAGCGGCCATTGGGAAAGTCATCCCAGGTTGAAGTTCGTGCCAGATAACTGGCGGTGCGGTTGGACCAGTAGATGGGCCTAATTTCTTCTGTTTGCTGGCGACCATCGGTTGTGGCTTGGCGCCAAGGAAACGCCTTTCGCTCGCGAGAATCTTCAGTTAATTTAAGGCGCACAAGCACTTCCGTAACGGAATTCTCTAAGTTTAAGGTGTAAAAGTGAATGCCGGGTACGCCAGCCGAAAGAAGCTCTTCACAGATTTCGACGCAATGGTCTATGCCGACTTTCATGACTTTCGAATCGTCGCTTTTGATGGGTTCTAGGCGAGATTTAAGCGAGTCTGGCACGGCGACACCGCAAAAATCCGTAAACTTAATAAATCTCGAATAATTATGAATAGGCATGATGCCAGGAATGATGGGAACGGAAATGCCAATCTCTTTGGCGTAATCTCTAAATCGCAAAAAAGCTTTGGCATCGTAAAAAAGCTGCGTGATGACAAAGTCCGCCCCATGGTCGACTTTTTCCTTTAAAAAATGGACATCCCGCTGCCAATCTCCACCAGACTCTTGGTGGGCTTCCGGGTACCCTGCCACACCTATCGAGAATTCCTGCTGGAAATTTTTTCGAATAAAGGCCACGAGATCCTTAGCATGCTGAAACTCGCCGTGAGCTTTTTGGGGGCTTTCTGCAGTTTGGGGGGCATCGCCTCTAAGAGCTAAAATATTCTTGATGCCATGCTTTTTAGCGGCAGTTAATGCTTCCAGGATCGATTGTTGGGTCATGTTGACACAAGTCAAATGCATCATCACGTCGAGTCCAAAAAACTTCTGAATCTTTCCGGACATCTCTAGGGTGAGGTCTGCTGTCGAACCGCCGGCACCCCAAGTGATATCCACAAAGGCCGGCTCTAGGTTCGCCATGCGCTCCATGCGTGAATATAGGTTTTCTAGACCAAAGTCCGTCTTTGGCGGAAAGTATTCAAAAGAGTAAAAAGGTCGGCTTTGCTTGGCAAAGTTAGAAATTTTGTCAGTAATTTTCATGGGGTTGCGCGTGACCTCTGGCGGGTTAAATCTAAGAAAGCCTATTTAAGAAGCTTATCACACACCTAGCACAGGCCAAGTAGAAAATGCGACCTTCCCCGCTACATGAAACTTACGCAATCTTGCGCATGCAAGCTTGCCGTTCACTTCCCAATTCATCGATGCTAGTTGGGCCCTTAGAAAAACTCCAAAGATCCAGGGCCGCCATCTCCCTGGGCGTGTATTCGGACCTAGCTGGCCCTATTTTTACTAAATTTCTTAAGTTCCACGATACATTTAAGTTTCTATCAATGGAAATCCTCCATATTAGACTTCAGTAAGAAGAGCACATTTCAGGTCCAGATCTGCTTTCTCCCATGAAAACTTGTGGTTTTTAAGCATTTCACAAGCGTTTAGATCTTAGGTTGCAATACTTTTAAACTGGCTCGATTGCTAGCTTGACATAAAAAATTCGTCTGAAAACTGCATCTAAGAAAAACCATAGATATGTATTGTTTTGCCGCCAAGTGTTTTTTATGTTCTTTTGAGATCTTCTTCCCGCAAAGGCTTGCAGAAAAAACATGGTTGGTTTCTAGAATATCAAATGGGAGAAACTGGTTATCTGATCCGTTTCTATCCCCTTTTACCCCAATCGGCACCCTCGTGATTACAGGCAGTTATAAGACGAATGATCAAGTTTGCATAAGTTTTCGACTTACTGTTTCAGTCCTTGTGGATTCCCGGTGTTTTCTGATACATAGGAACTGAAAATGCTATGCACACCCGAGCCGCGGAGTCGCCACTCATGATCCTAACTGATCAAATGATATTGAATGCCATAGAAGCAAAGTCGATCGTCATTGAACCCTTCAAACGCTCATGCCTAGGGAGCAATAGCTATGACGTCCATTTAGGGAAGTGGCTCGGAACCTACCATAGCGAGGTTCTTGATGCCAAACTTCACAATCAAATCGGGCTTATAGAAATTCCTGAAGAGGGCATCGTGTTACAGCCCCATGAGTTCTACTTAGGAGTTACTGAGGAATACACCGAATCCCATGCCCATGTGCCGTTTCTTGAAGGCAAGTCATCCATAGGGCGGCTTGGCATCGACATCCACGCCACAGCTGGAAAAGGGGATATTGGTTTTTGTAATACGTGGACCCTTGAAATTTCCGTCAAGAAACCAGTTCGTGTGTATCGCGGCATGCCCATCGGCCAGCTCATTTACTTTGAAGTTTCCGGAACTGTGGTCACTCCTTACCATACGAAGCGAAATGCCAAATATTCTCGTCGTGGGGAACACCCTGTGGAATCCATGATGTTTAAAAATTTTGAAGATTTGTCTTTAAATTAAATCGATGAAAAACGAGCGGTAGCTCTGCTGCCGCTCGTGATCTATAACAAACCAACGGAAAAGCCCACAAAGACTAAGCGTCTAAGTTGGCTTTTTTCTCCTCTAAATCAGCCCACCGCATATAAGTTCGCTCCAAAACATTTCTTTCCGTGGTGAGTTCAGCATAGAGCGATGCCGTTTCCGAGGCGTTTCCATTTCCTGAAGACTGCTCTAAGCGGCGCTCTAAAATGAGGATTCGCTCCTCCGTCTTGGCGATGAGTCCTTCTGCTTCTTCCAGCTCAAATTGTTCTTTAAAAGACAGCTTTTTTTGCTTTCTCTCGCCTTTGCCCGAAGGTGCGGTTGCCTCGCGGACTCCTCCGCGACCTTTGAAGACTTCTTTTTCCCACTGCTCATATGAGGCGACAGCCGTAAATCCGCCTTGGCCATCAATACCCAGAAAGTGGGTGCAGACTTTTGTCAGGAGGTGGCGATCGTGGGACACCATAATGATCGCACCCGGGAACTCCAACAGACTTGCTTCCAAGACCTCAAGGGTGTCAATATCCAGGTCATTGGTGGGCTCATCTAAAATCAAGACGTCGGCTGATTTGAGCATAAGCCGCGCCACGAGAAGGCGAGCCCGCTCCCCTCCCGACAATTGCGCAACGGGGGTGTCAAGTTGATCGTTATCAAATTGAAAACGCCTTGCCCACGAGACAATGTGAAGACTTCGCCCCTGAAAAACTACCGCATCGCCTCCGTCCCCTAAAGCCCTTTTCAGGGTCCAAGTGGGATCAAGAGCTTCTCGATGCTGGTCAAAATAAACTACCGAGAGATCTTGGGCGTATTTGATCTCGCCACCACTGGGCGTGAGTTCCCTGGAGATAGTTTTTAAAAGACTTGATTTGCCACTGCCGTTTTTTCCGATGATGCCCGTACGACTGCGCGCAGAAATAGTATAAGACATGCTGTTGATGAGGGTCCTGTCTCCTCTGGCTACCTTAAGGTCGATGAGTTCCACAAGTTTCTTGGTTTTTCGGCCGGAGGCGCTAAATTCGATGTCGCTTTGTTGGGTTCGGTTCAGTCGGCCCTTGAGTTCAGATAAGTCCGCTTGAAGCCGCATCGCTTCATCGATACGAGCTTGCTGCTTGGTTGTTCGAGCCTTGGGGCCTTTTAAGAGCCACTCGTTCTCACGTCGGACTTTGTTGGCTAGGGATTGGCTTTCTGATTTTTGGGCTTCAATCCAAAGACCGCGCTTTTCAATGTGGGTGGAATAGCCACCATTGGTTTGAAAGAAGTAGCCAGGAAAAACTCCAGACAGCTCCACAATGGTTTTTGCAGTCCGGTCCAAGAAAAACCGGTCGTGACTGATCAAAACCCAAGCGAAGGTAGACTCTTTTAAAATGCCTTCAAGCCAAATGATGCCTTCCAAGTCAAGGTGGTTGGTTGGCTCATCTAGAAAAACGAGGTCTGGTCTTTCCAGAAACATGCGCGATAAATGGAGTCTTTTCTTCTGGCCACCTGAGAGAGACGATGCCAATACCTCAGGATCTAAAATATGAGACTTTCCAAGAGCCGAAGCAATGAGCCCGGTAGCTTCATCTGGAGCAAGTCCTGACGCCACCGCATGCTTAAACAAAAACTCTCGAGCTGTTACATTTTCAGGGACCGCGCTATCTTGATCGATCCATAGCGTTTTAAGGCCTCGTTTGCGGCTTAAGGTGCCGTCATCCAGGTCTTCAAGACCTACTAAAATCTTCAAAAGAGTCGATTTCCCCGCGCCATTAGGACCAATCAGGCCGATGCCAGCATCCTCGTCGATTGAAAAGCTGAAATCGCTAAATAGTGGTTCGGATCCAAATCTTTTGCTAATGTCTTTCACGCTAACTAGGGCCAAGTTCTACTCCTTGAAGTCTCTGAAAAGCAGCCTGCGGCTCCGAAACAAGACTTAGGTCAAATTTGAAGGGAAGGTCTATCATGAAATCATGGGTGATTGCATTGTTTTTGCTTGCTGAGGTTGCATGGGCCCATTCCCAAAAAGGAAAGCCGATTTCTGATGCCATGTCGATAGTGCCTTCTGGTGGGATTCAGTTAGAGTCTTTCCAGCTTACAGACCCAACAGGTGTTAAAATCTCATTTCCTGACGCCTCTCGCGGCAAAATCGCCTTAGTTTATTTTGGATTTACCACTTGCACAGATGCTTGCCCCCTTGCCGCAACTTATCTAAAAGGGGAGTTAAATAGCCTCGCAAAGTCCTCCACATCTCCCAATTTCTACTTCATATCCGTGGACCCTGAGGCCGATACCCCAAAAAAAGTGAGCACCTGGCTCAAGGCGTTTGATCCGAACTGGGTGGGACTTCTAGGTAATAAGGAAGCCCTGTCGAGAGCCGCTAAGCCCTTTGGAGCAAGCTTTGAAAAAGCCCTCCCAGAAGCCAAAGCGACAGAAAAAGTACTTCATTCTTCGATAGTTTACCTGGTAACTCCTGAAGGCAAGTGGACCCAGTATCTGCGATTGCCAGCCAAAAAAGGCATTTTAACTAGAGCCTTAGAT
>CAXNGG010000103.1:0-6329 GCA_964201885.1 Oligoflexales bacterium | reverse complement strand
TTTCACAATTTTCAGCATTACAGCTCTGTTTAGAGGACAGAATGGCCTCGGAGTTGGCATTTGAAATTGCTCCATCAGTATCGACAAATAGAACTAAGGACTCTATCTGAGGCGTCACTTTATCTGTGTTAAGACGTCCTTCTACTCTTAAGCGAAACTTCGGATTTGATTTTTGAAGCAAATAAATAGCTTCATTCCATATTTCCATAGAAAATCGGGGAAAAACTTGCTCCCCGGCGACTTTAAAATCCGTATCTATGGGAGAAAAAAGCGAGGAGTATTCAGCTAAATCGCCGAGGGTTTCCATTTTGGATCCATCAGACAACATGGCACCAAGTGAAAATGAAACTAAACGATTAAAGTCTCCGACGAGCTCTGCAGACTCCGACATCACTAGGCCTAAATCCCTTGAAATGGCTGTGTTCTGAGCTTTGATTTCTTTTTTGGAGGAAACTGGTTTCTTCGAAGTCAAAAAACAGCCAAAAGTTCCAACAACGCAGCAAAAAAGAATAAAAAAGGGTTTCAAAACCCTCGATATTCTTAAGTGATTTATCGATTCCCATGGTCTTTTCAAGGAATGCAGCCCCTCATCATGATGACTGAATTATACCACACATGGCTCTGAGCTTCAGCTCTTCGCCAGCTCTTCGCCAGCTCTTCGCCAGCAACGTGCCTGAAGCCCTAAGCTTGGTGAAATGCCAGCCAATAATCCAAGCAGCCCCTCCCCAATCAGGTTCCTACCTAGAAGGAATTGAAAATGATGAAAATGTCTGAGGGCGAGCCAAATTGAAAGATTGAAAGACTCCCCCCCTTGATTTCCAACTAGCCAATTTAGAAGGCAATGCCATGTGACTCCATGCTTAAGCCCGTGGGGCTTTTTTTGCTAGCGACGTTTGATTGAGTGTCCATAAAAGCCAAATATAATAATAATTATGAATGTTTAAGATATATGTTTGGAGTTTGACGATCGCACCCACGGCTTCCACCCCTAGTTTTCTCATGGTTTACTCATTTAATTCCCATTACAATAATACATCTTCGGTGATGACGGTGATGACGGTGATGACGGTAATGATAGTCTTTCAAAGGGAGGAAATAGAATACATGAGGACATTTTTGACTAATGTTTTGTTTTGCAGCGCAGTGTCCGTTTCAGGCAGTCTTTTTGCGTATGATCTTCCCAAAGATAGCGGAAAGTCAGAAGTCAGTTCAGCCAGCACGGATGGTCTGAAAAAAATGTCCGCGGGACTTGCTGAAATCGCCAAACACACGCGCAAGTCTCTAGCATTTATTTCCGTTTCTAAAAACGTAACTCTATCTGGTTCAGGACAAATGGACCCTTTTGAATTCTTTTTTGGCCCGGGAAATGGACGCCCTGGTTTAAGAGAGGAAAGAAAGCAAAAACAAGAGGGCCTAGGGTCGGGCTTCATTTTTGATATTTCTAAGGGCTACATCCTCACCAATAACCATGTTGTAGAAGATGCAGATGAAATTTTTATCAAGCTTGCCAATGGAAAAACATTTCCTGGTAAGGTTTTAGGGCGTGATAAAAATACAGACATTGCCGTGGTTAAAGTGATCGATGATAAATTTGACAGAACAGGGCTCGAGCAATTGACGGTCTCTGAAGCGGACTCCTTAGACGTGGGCGAGTTGGTGGTAGCGATGGGCGCACCCTTTGGCCTAGAGGCTAGCCTCTCTTTCGGCGTGGTCTCTGCCACCGGACGCGGAAACCTTCAAATAACTCAGTTAGGGAATTTTATTCAGACGGATGCAGCGATCAACCCAGGAAACTCCGGTGGCCCACTTGTGGGTATGGATGGAAAAGTTGTGGGCATTAACACTGCAATCTTCTCTAAGTCAGGAGCCTACAATGGAATAGGCTTCGCGGTACCTGCAAAACTCGTTCGTTCCATTGCGCCCAAGCTCATAAACCAGGGCGCGGTTAAGAGAGGATATATTGGTATCGGAATGCAGCCCTTAACTGATGAGTTAAAAGAAGGGCTTAACTTAGGAAAAGATGAAACAGGAACACTAGTTCGCCAAGTAGAACCCTCATCTCCTGCCAGTAAATCTGGCATTAAAGAAGGTGATGTTCTTCTTCAAGTGGATAACAAACAAATTACTAATGAATCAGACTTATCCAACGCGATTGGGCTCTCCAACCCAGGCGATAAAGTTCAAATCAGTCTTTGGCGAAATGGCGCCAAGAAAACCATTACGGTAGTCGTAGGCGAGTTCCCGGGTGATGAAGTGGCAAAGTCCGGCAGAGAGAAAGACACCGCAAAGCCTGCCAAGGGATCTCCTTTTGGCGTGGGGGTGCAAACCCTGACTTCAGACCTTAGAAATGAATTAGACCCCCAATCGAAAACAGGCGCTGTGGTAACCGGGATTGAACCCGACTCACCAGCTGCGAAGGCTGGGCTTTTGAGAGGTGACATCATCATCGCCTGCAATGGCCAAAAAATAAGCAACGCCGAGGACTTCAAAAAATTAGCAAGCGGGACAAATCGACTTTTGCTGCGCATTGAGCGAGAGGGTAGCTTTGCCTACGTAAGTCTCAAAAAGTAGGCCTCAAGTGCCAAGTCCGATTCGTCCCTAAAGGGCCGAAGAATTAGGCGCAGAAACGCTCTAAATCCTGTTTTTTGGAACTATGCCCGCCTTAAATGAATTTCATGCCTCTTATTTAAAGTGGCCCTTTTTTGAGGGCTCCTTTTTTAGGAAATCCTTTAGGGAGTAACGCTTTTTCAGGACCTCAATTCGCAGAGTCTCTATTCTAGACTTAACGAATGGAGGTTTTTCTGTTAAGTACCTTTCTTAGGTGCCCCAATCCATTGCCGTAAAGCAGGACTTCTAGACTTGATAAATTCCTTCGTTGATACATTAGACTCTATAACTTGGTTGACGGATGCCAAATTTATAGTCACACCGTCCGCCATTAAAATTACGGTCTTAGGGCTAGGAACAAAATCTCCTGGCTCAGCCTTAATCCCAAAACAAATCCATGGTGCCTCCATCCTAAGCATCGACGATGTAAACCTCGGAAAAGACGGAGACGCCGTTTTTACCACTCAAAAGAAAGTCGCTATTGGCGTTCGAACTGCCGACTGCTTACCGCTCCTTTTTTTCTCCACTAGATCCAATTTTATAATGGCCATGCATGCGGGTTGGAAGGGTTTTACAAAAGGTATTATCTTGGAAGGGCTCGAAACTGCAAAACGCCTAGGATTTCTTCCTAGCGATTTAAACGTTTTTGTGGGCCCGGCAATCGGACGTGAGGCTTTTGAGGTGGGGCCTGAGGTTGTAAAAGCATTTGAAGCTCGGCTGCTCCCTGAGGACTTTTATTTTTCCCTTTCTAAGGGATCTCGAGATCGATGGCATATAGATCTTCAAGTAGCGGCTGCCCTTGAGTTAGCCAGACTCGGCATTCCTGCCCCTTCTATTCAAGTTCTTCGAATTTGTACCAAATCAAGCCTCGATTTCCATAGTAAAAGACGAGAGCAATTGGGGTTTGGACATAACTATGCACTCATTGAAATGGGAGACTAAATGCTTCGTATATTATCTATAATGGTGCTCTTTTGCATGGCCTGTGAGCGGCCAAGAGATTTGGCATTTGTGACAACGGTCGACGATACAGTTTCCGACACTCCCTACCACGTGAGCTATAGGACTTCGCTCAAAAGTTATAGTTTAGTTTTGTTTATCAACAGCGCCTCCTGCAGAAGCACAAGCACCTTTCACTCGGGAGCCCAGTTCGCATTTGAAGGTTTGGATGTCGGCATCATGACCGTGGATAAAGCAGGAACGAGAACAGGAACCAAAGAGTTTTTAAATCTTTTCTTTTGTTCAGAGACCTATTGGAACTCCAATTACCCCAGCGCCAGAACTGAGCAGATTCTATCTGCCTTAAATAGCTTTCAAAGCAAGAATAAGGGATGGAACGGCAAACTCTATTTAGTGGGAGCCTATGAAGGTGCGCTTCCCGCCATTACATTAGCCAAGCAGTGGCCCAACGTCGAGGGGCTTATTCTTTTGAGCATAGGCTCTGGCCTTAAAGATTCTAGCATCTTTAAAAAGGCTTTGACCTGTGGAGATAAAACCAAAAATCAGAATGCAGCGTGTACAAAAATTGAAAATGCCATAGCCACAAAACTTGACGAAATCCACACCTCAGATCCAAGCTCCACAACAACTTGGAACATCGAAGGATTAACTGGTACTAGCAAATGGTTTCAGGAGATGCTCTCTTTTGACTTAGATACTTCCCTTGACTTTAAGCTTCCAAGAACCCTCATTATCCATGCTGGTCAAGACTACATCGTACCCCCTGAAACATTAGAGAATGTTTCCAAAAACCACCCCGAAATAGAGTTAAAAGTATTTAGTGAACTAGATCAAGGCTGGATGGACAGTCAAAATAAATCTAGGTCTCAAGAGGTGCAATTTTTTGTGAGAGACTGGATTAAAAAAAGCCATTAAACGCCTGAAAACTTAAGATCCTTGCTATTTTGATTCCAGGTTTTCCAGAAAACCTTGCAAATAGTCAATGCGCTTATCAATCGAGCTCGCTTCTTCCATCTGATCCACCAGGGAAGGATCTAGGGCAAGATCCGCATTCTTTTGATCTGAACTCTTACGAGCCAACTCACTTACTTTGCGGCGCAATAGATCGTTACGAGGCGAAAGCCGCAATAAACGCCGATATATGCCTAGAGCTTTGCCGTAATGATGCTGACTCTCAAATATTTCCGCAAGAGTTGTCGAATCTAATTCCACACCCGCATCTAAATTTTGATCTTCAGAAGAGTTCGCTCCATCGGGAGTAAAAATGTCAGATAATGCTAAAACATGGAAGTTCTCCACACCGCGATAAAGCTTAGTTAAGACCGGTTTAGGCAACGGGGCAGCTGTCGCCAACGCATTTAAGGGCGCTCTGTTAACGTTTAAAGGATGTCCTCTTTTTATGGCTTCAAGGCAGATCAGGTCTTTGACTGCAAAAATCCCTTCAGAAACTAGAAGTTTCCCCAACTCCAAGACCTCAGGGTCTGAGAGATTATGATTTCTGATATTTTGAAGTGCCGCCCTGGCACTGGTTTCATCTTCCAAAACAATCGATAGCTTAAAAAGAAGATGCTGGGCCAAAAGGTTATCATTAAGGCTTACGGGACTAGATTGGATACAGTCCCATGCGTGTTGGACCATACCTTTATGAAAAAGTTCTCGAACCAGCACTACCCTGGCCACTGAATATCTCGGGTGATTGGCCACCCCTTGAAGCAAAAGTTCGAGACCTTCATCCCGTTTGTTGTGTGCTTTTAATATGTCGGCGATCGGTAGAAAAAGTCGTCCCTGAAGATCGGCTGCAAATCGATGGACGACGTCGCGCTGAACATCGGTTAAAGGCAACCTCGACACCAGATCAATCCACTGCTTCATCACAACCTCACAACATTTGACTCCATTCTACCAGATTTTTAAAGAAAGGTAGAGGCCGACAAAGGTCTCTCAAATCCTGTTTCAGGACCGGGAGATGTCAAAGTTGTAGGCTTTTGGGTTGATACAGAGATCACAACAGCATTTGCCGGCGCTAGACTGCCCGACCGAACCACTAGGGTGCCATTTAGGTCCATACCTGCCGGTGGGCATTGGGGCCAAACTTGGATGGTTAGGACTCCGCAATCATCTGTACACCATTCGGACTTAGGTGTCGCAATACCCGCATATTGACTGGGGGAGAAAGTCTTATTGCCATCTGAAAACGTCCCATTTTCAGTCGAAGACTTCCCAACGGAGAACACACTCCCCGAAGTTTCTGCCAAAAAACTAACTCCTCCGACGGCTACATCAACCTTATCTTCAGCCTTTTTACCATAAGAAGACCCGGATACTGAATTGGTGACTTTAAAACTCAAGACCACAGGTCGTTCGAAATCACCTTGGCCGCTGCACACAAATTTCTCAAGGACATTGAGGGGGGTGACCTTCATTCCTATGGAGTCGCCAATCTTGGCGCTAGAACATTTCAATGCGCACTGCCCCGGAGCCCCCGCAGGAGAAACCCCACAACCTGAAGCCAAGAACGTTATGCCGAAAAATAGAAATAGAATCTTCATAGCTGTTCCTCCCCGCCACCGGCCGAATTATTGGACGAATTATCTGTGGAATTGCTTTCACTGGAATTGTCAGTTAGGTTTCCCTGGCTTTGTTGTCCACTATTTAGACTCTGAGACGAATTAGCGCCGCTATTTGCTTGAGCTGAATTTGCTTGAGCTGAATTTGCTTGAGCTGAATTTGCTTGAGCTGAATTTGCTTGAGCTGAATTTGCT
>CAXNGG010000102.1:0-6396 GCA_964201885.1 Oligoflexales bacterium | reverse complement strand
AGCGCGAGAGATGCAGCCTTTGACTAAAAACTTGTCGTTTTTTTCAGCTTCCGTCAAAATTTCCAGCTCCCCGGCCTTTTTAATGAGATAACGAAATCGGTCATCTGGGCTGGGCTGAGCCTTAAGCTCCTGAAGTAGTTTATCTTTCCTATCCTGGATCGTCATCATGGCAAAACCTCATCACGGCAAAAGGGAAGCTGTCTGGCACATCTATCGCTAACTTGCGTAAATAAGTCAACTTAAGTATTGTGGAGTCTATTTTCAAGTCCACCTGCGGGAAAGGAAACCAATTTGAAATCCATGCCAGATATCGCCTCTGAAGCGGCGCCTCGCTCTTCGGGAGTCCTCGCCAAAGTCGGGATGACGGAAATTGAAATTCCTGTTCTGGTCCCCAGCTCCCAGGGCATGATGTTGATTCCAGGCAAAGCCGATGCTTTTGTGAGCCTCGACCAGGCGGACGCAAAAGGCATTCATATGTCGAGACTCTTTATTGAACTCACATCCACCCTGGAATCAAAACCATGTGACGCAGATAGTTTGAAGCATATTCTTGGCCTTTTTTTGAATTCCCACCAAGGATTAAGTAAAAAAGCCTTTGTGGAAGTCAGATACGATCTCCCCCTTAAGAGAAAGGCTTTAAAGTCAAGTCATCAGGGGTGGAGAACCTATCCTCTCAAGTGGAAAGGCGAAGCGAGCCCGGAAGGCGTGGAACTTTTTTTGGAAGTTTTAGTCACTTATTCGAGCACCTGTCCGTGTTCTGCAGCTCTTTCACGACAGTTGATTCAAGAAAACTTTGCCCGCTCCTTTTCAGACGCCACTCTTAACTTTAAAGACGTCCATACTTGGCTTGGACAGGAGCAAGGCATATCGGCAACTCCCCATGGCCAAAGATCTCACGCCCTAGTCACGATGAAAGTCAGCTCAACACCTGACGTAGTAGAAATCATCGATCAAATTGAAGAGGCCTTAGGCACTCCGGTGCAAGCAGCTGTAAAGCGCGAAGATGAACAGGAATTTGCAAGATTAAATGCCACTCATTTGATGTTTGCTGAAGACGCCGCAAGAAAAGTTGCCCGCGCCCTTCGCACGAGAGATGAATTTGCCGACTTTAGAGTGGCGGTCACTCACTTTGAGAGTTTACATGCCCATAATGCGAGTGCTGTTGCGGTCAAGGGAGTCTTGGGCGGTTTTCTTGATTAGTTGAAAGGAGTTTTTATTTGCGACGTTGCCGAGAGACCACTGTCTTAGGTAAGCTCAGGTAAGTTCGCTCTAATGACTGCGGTGGACTAAAACCCAGCCCTGCCTGAGCCCTAACAACATTGGTAAAAGGTTTGGGCCCCTTCAAATGACTTTAGTGGGAGACCTCTTGATGAAATATAGTCGCTATGAAGTTTAAAAAAGTAGAGAGCCGCTCTGGAGCCCCTTTCAGCCCTAAGGGCCAACGTGACCCATTGAAGCATTCTGAAAGCCACCATTTTAGGGAAACCCAGCTAAAATCTCACAGCCATGGGCATCATCACCATCACTTTAATTGTGGGGCTGGGGCCTTGCAGGGAGGAGATACCTCCAAAGTTGGGCTGGCATTCTTTTTAAACTTTGGATTTGCTCTGATTGAAATCCTGGGGGGATTTCTGACGGGAAGCTACGCCATTCTAGCAGATGCTTTGCATGATGCGGGGGATAGTTTAACGTTTGGCATTGCTTGGCTACTGGAGCGCTACAGCAGAAAGTCTAAAGATCAGAAATTCACCTATGGCTATGCGAGATACTCGCTTCTAGGCTCCATGATCGTTTCCATGGTCATCATGATCAGCAGCATCTTTATCGTCTTCGGTGCCTTCAAACGCTTTGCTGACCCTGTGACTCCTACGACCGAGTCCATGATGGGGTTTGCTCTCCTCGGCGTTTTGGTTAACGGGTATGCTTATTTTAAAATGTCGAGAAGCTCCCATTACTTAGACAAGAACCTTAAGTGGCATATGTTCGAGGATGCGGCAGGTTGGGTGGCTGTCCTTCTCGGCGCGGTGATCATTCACTTTACAAATTGGGTTTGGATAGACCCGCTGTTAGCCATCTGTATTGCGGTTTTTGTTTCCATAAATGTCGTAAGAGGCTTTGGGCGCACCCTGGACATCCTTTTGCAAGCGAAACCAGAAGACACGACAGTAGAAGACATCAGGGCCGTCATTTCTTCGGTGGAAGGTGTATCCGCTTTGCATGATCTCCATGTCTGGAGCTTAAATGGGATGACCCAAATCTTGACGGCCCATATAGTGGCCGAAGACCCTTCCCAAGCACAACGTCTCAAAAACGAAATCCGCCAAAAGCTTTCTCAGTTAGGCCTGTTTCACTGCACCCTAGAAGTGGAGTCTAAAGACGACTTCTGTAAAGATCAGTGCTAGGTAGAGCGGGCCAAGCTTAAGGATCATTGAATAGCATGCAGCCGCCATGGAATCTAAAGTGTATCTGGCGCTTTAGTCGAAGGTATCACTGCTGATGCGGCTGCAGAACCAATCGTAGAAGCTGAGTGTCTGCCGCTGGCTTTGGCACAAAGGTATCGGCACCAGCCTCAGTAGATGTCTCAATTCGGCGATAATCTCAAATCCGTCTAACGACTTTCTACCCATATCGATATCTGTAATGAATAGGTCAAAATCATGGTCTGAAAAAGCCTGCAACGGATATGTTTTTCCAGGTTGGAGTCGCATAGATGGAAAATCCATTGGCTTCTGGAGAGCCAAAGGTTTCGCGGGAGGCTTCGATCCTCCACGCACCGCTTTTTTCAAGTGTGTGTGTTAGTGGATTTCCGTCTTTATCCTTTAAGGTGACCGGCACATTACTGGCTATGGGCCGGGTGGCACCGAAGCTTTTAAACGTCATGATGCCATTTAGAGAATTTGTAATCGTTCTTTAAACATCTAAGACATCTAAACGGATGGATGCCGACTTTTTAGCCTACATTCCTGCAACTTGCCACTGTGTCAGGCCCATTATGCCGATCGACAATATAGCTAAAGTCACTAAGATTTCTATAAGGGAGATCTCCTCAGCAGAATTTAGATAAACGTTTGAAATAACTCATTTCTATAGGCCTCCCCTTGCTTAACCTCGGTGTCGGTATTCGTTCGGCTAAATATGAGTACAGACCGAGTTGAAGGCATCCATGTTTAAAAACAGCGTTTTAAGGAAGGCCCAATTCACGATAAAGATCCACAAACGGAAGGACTCTTCCCTCGATTTCTGGATCGCCGTAAGAGGCGGTGCCTAAATGAGTTTGGTAAAACTTTGGAATCTCGGTTCGCTCCGCAAAATAGCGCAGATGCGGAGATAGGCTTTTATCTGAAACTTTGGCTTCCACAGCAAATATAGGTTTTTTATTCTTAAGAACCACAAAATCTACTTCGCGTTTATCCGTATCTCGAACAAATAAAGAACTATTTTCCAAAGTCTACAGAATCATCATCAAAGAGATTCACAGCTACTACAAAATCAAAGGTATCGCCGCTGGCATTAAGGATCCAAAGTCAGGCGCCATAAGCTTTACGCAGCTTGCCGGGTCGGCTCTAAACTTAAACCCGCACCTACACATTCTGTTTTGCGATAGGGTGTTTTCAGGCATCAATCAAAACGGTGCTGAAACGTTCCGCTTTCGAAATCTAGAAGCCATTACCGACAAAAAAGTAGAAAAAATCCTTCTTGAAATCAGCAGCAAAGTTCTTAAACGTCTCAAAAAACATGGTTACTTAAACCACGACGGGGAGATGGATAACCATCCTCAAAGTGATGGTCTCTTTAGAGACCACGAATCCCTCGCCATGGCCACTTCTTCGTCCATCGTGGGAAGGATGGACTTTGGTCCTAATGCCGGTCAGAAAGTGACAAGGATCGGATCAGGATTTGGTCACTATGAAGAGATACCCTTAGCCAAGGGCCACCGGTGTTTTTCTATCAACGGCTTTTCTCTCCATGCTAATACCTCGACCAATACCTTGGCTCGAGACAGCCTTAGAAAGCTTGTGGAATATATCTCCCGCGGTCCACTGTCCAATGAACGCCTGGAGATCACAGAGTCAGGCCAAGCAAAACTTAAACTCAAAACGGCCTATAGTGATGGGACCTCCCATCTCCTTTTCACCCCTGGGGAGTTTATAGAAATAAGTTAAGGGACATCATTCCTCACCCCCAAAATCCCATTTGGTTAAGTGGAGTAGCTTCTTTGCCCCTAACTCACCTTGCCGCAGTAAGATCGTTCTAAAGCCAGAGGAAAAGAAAGGCTGGCCCATCAAAAGTGGCTGTACAGGTGAGAGTCCCCTCAAAAACTCTAGTTGGAGCAAAATGCTGCCGTCGCAGAAAAGCGTCTTAAAATCTATCCATGTAGCTTTTTTTGGCAAGTCTTTGAGTTGGCAACGGGCAAGAAATTTGGAGCCCACTCAATTTTGGACCCCATTTTCATGCCGGGTTCCGCACTTGATCTCATCTCACTAAGACTTACCGGAGCGGAAAAACTTAAAATCGAAACAAATGAGAAGTCAAAGAATCTTCAGAAGGCTGAGTCAACAACTAAGAAGAGTCCGAATAAGATTCCGGTTTCCGTCAAATCAAAGAGAAATAGCGAGTGAAATCGGTGAGAGTGGTTTTTTCTTATGAGTAAATTTCTTCTTGAACGAGCCATCCTTAAAAAGGGAATACGTCAGTATTTTGAAGATCAAGGATACCTAGAGGTTGAAACTCCAGTTGCAGTAATCACCCCTGGTGCAGAAGAATACCTTAGATATTTTTCAACTCAGTGGTGGGATTCACAGAATCAAGTCACAAACTTGTGGATTAGATCAAGTCCAGAAATCCACATGAAGCAGCTATTAGCAGCTGGTCATAAAAAAATCTATCAGATTTCAACTTGCTTTCGCAACCGAGGTGAACGCGCCGATTGGCATCACCCTGAATTTTCGATGTTAGAGTGGTACGAGCAAGATTTAGAATTTAACGATTTTATAGAACAAACTTCTGAATTTTTAGGGTTTACAAGGGACTGGTTAATTGCCAGCCATGTCGCGTGTAAGTTAGAAATTCCAAAAAAATCCCCAAGTTTTCAGTTTCTGAACTCTTTAAAAAAATAGGGATCACTCTTATTGACCATGACCCTGATCTTCCGAGAAAAGCGAAGTTGGCAGGGGTAAAGTCCATCACTCAATCTGATTCATTCACTTCCGCCTACTTTAAAACTTTTTTAGAAAGAATTGAACCAATTCTCGCCAATGAAACAGTCGCTATCGTGTATGATTATCCATGCTCGCAGGCAGCGCTTTCTGAAATTCAGTGCGGACTCGCCAAACGCGTAGAGTTCTACGTTCATGGGGTAGAACTTTCAAATGGGTTCAGAGAATGTGTCGACTTTCAAGAGAATTTAAAAAGATTTTCAGACATCAATTTGGTGCGAAATCTTGAAGGTTTTGAAACCCCAGAAAGCGACCCACTTTTTTTTAAGGCTCTTAGAGACGGTATCCCTCCCTGCTGCGGGAATGCTTTAGGAGTTGATCGATGGTTAGCTCTGCTATTAGGTCACAATTCTCTCGATCAGGTCATTCCATTTAGAAATTCAGGAATCTACAGTCATAGTTAGACAGTCCTTCTAAAAGTTAGTTCTTGCACCAATTGCCTAATCATTTAGGCTCAGGAAAAATCACTCTAAAACCCGGCTCTAATATTTGACCAAGCGGATTTTTTGATATCTCGGAATTAAATGTCGCGCGACGAGCATCAATCATTTTTTTGAAGGTTTCGGTTTGCCCTTTGACGGACTTTAATTGTAATTGGGTTTGCTCAATAAATTGCTGGGCTCTTGCTCTATGAAAGGATTCAGTCAGTGAAGGCTCAGTTAAATTTTCATATAATTCTTTAGCGCCAGCTAAAGCAGACGATTTCAGTCGATCTGAAAAATATTCAAGTCCTTCAACAGGGATCAGTTTAACTAGTCCGCACCTCTTCGAAGAAAAAAGTGGATTTTCATAATCGATGGCGAGGACATCCGCAACAAATTCCTCCGTGATTGTTCCATTATCAATAAGTCTCTGAATAGCGATGAAATCTGAATAGCCTTTCACAGGTACTAGCCAACCATGATCAGCATCTCTACGATCAGTCTCAGGAAACTCCATGCGGGCAGAAACAAGCAGTTGTTTATACCGAGAGGTCGAAATGTCAACTGCCCCTTTAGCTAGAAGTGGATTGATAATTGAAGACGAAGGAATTGCGACAGCACTCAATGCTTGATCCAAGGGGACAATATCAGATTCTAAGTTTATTTCTACTTCGCAAAATAAGGGTCGCAAGGTTGTCTGCAATGAAAGTTTTTCGTTTATCTTTTGATATTGGGGGCTTCCTTCCAAGCGAGTGATA
>CAXNGG010000101.1:0-6425 GCA_964201885.1 Oligoflexales bacterium | reverse complement strand
TTGGAGACGAGCGGATAACCTCAAAACGGAATGGATGATCGAAGTCAAAACACTAAACCAGCTAGGAGCGTAACCAATGGGAATGAATACAGATCCATGGCCCTATATAGCAAGTGCCTATGGCCTGGGCTTTTTGGCAATCTATGGTATTTATGCACTGCTCATGCTACAAAGCAAAAAGCTCAAGAAACTCAAAATAATAGCCGAAAAGGGCTGACCTTAGAGAAAAGGAGTTCCAGATGCGAAAAGGAATTAAGAATCGTTGGATTGTCGCTGGCTTTGTTTTGGTGGGTGCGATCACTGGCCTTTCTTTTGTGTCGATGGATAAAAATTCGGTCTATTTTTATACACCCAGCGAGGCGAAAGCTGGAGCCGCGGAGTTGTCTTCCGACTTGATTAAAGTAGGAGGCATGGTGATGCCAGGAAGCGTCACTTGGAAGCCAGAAAACCTGAGCCTATCTTTTACACTGACGGACCTCAAAGGAACCGACATTCGGGTAAACTTTACCGGCACACCGCCAGATATGTTTAAAGAAGGTCAAGGTGTGGTTTGTGAAGGCACGATTGCTCCTGATGGTACAGGAATCATCGCCCGGCATCTATTAGTCAAGCATTCCGAAGAGTACAAGCCGCCCCACGGTGAAGGCGCCAGCAAAGAAAAAGAGCTATTAGAAAAATCACTATTTAAAGAGTAGCCCCATGAAACCAGCCGTATCCAAGTCCCATTTCCTAGTCATTGGCATTTTAGTTTTATTTACCGTAATCGTACTGACAGTCTTAGGAAAAGGTCTCTTTTTAAGCCCTTCTACCACAGAAAGTGCCTTGTTAGGCAAACAAGCGAAGGCCTTTCAGGTAAACGTTTTGCAAGAAGGTGGTGTATTAAATGGAAAGTCAGAAGTCAGCTTAGATGATTTTAAGGGCAAGCCTTTAATATTGAATTTTTGGGCTAGTTGGTGCGAAAGCTGCCGAGAAGAAGCTAGAGAGTTTGAAGCTTTTTGGCAGGCTCACCACCAAGAAGTCACGGTCCTTGGGGTGGCCATACAAGACACCCCAGAAGATGCCCTAGCCTTTGTGAGGGCTTTTGGAAAAACCTACCCCATTGGCTTGGATGTTTCTGGGAAGGCTGGGCTGGATTATGGCGTGACCGGAGTGCCAGAAACCTTTCTCATCGACCGCACCGGAAAAATTGCCAACAAAGTGAATGGCCCGGTTACCAAGGTTGAGCTGGAAAGATTAATGGCCACCATTGCCAACTAACTAAAAATAAGCTACAAATATGCTACGTTTTATATAGCGCAGACGCGACACAAAAGTGTTTACCATTTAGGCAGGAGACGGCATGTTTACTAAAGAAGACTTCAAAATTGATAGCACAGAAAGTTTTTTTGAGTTTATCATTATCGCTCCCTTTATTGGCTTTATCTCCCCCTTCCTATTAGTGTCTTACACCGTTGGAAAGATTGCAGATATGGTAGGACATCTCGACTACTAGTCTAACCAGATGAGACCTTCGGATGAAAACCTAACCCACTTCCGGATAGCCCTAAAGTCGCTATTATCCTCATAAGATATCCCTACAAACCTCACCCAAGGGATCTCTACTTGCGATGGATCCCTTGATTGCTCCTCCATGGAGGCTCTTTTTTAGGCGTTTTAGCGTCTGTAAAGCCAGAGCCTTCCTCCTCACGGGCCTGAGGTCGCGCCCGACGCTAAGCACAATTTCATAATGGCAAACCTTGCGTTAAATCGAAAGCTCCGGTTTCAGCCGGCTTTTTTGAATTCTTGAGTGTTCATTAACACCGCGCTCCCTATCGGCGCAATTGTCTGATAAGGTGCTTGGATTAGCAAAAGACGGCCAGCTCCCGGGAAACGTTTATGGCAAAATTCTTTAACACTACCGGTCCTTGCAGAGTCAAAGATCACTACATGCTCGATCCTCTCCATCGCCTGGGTGATGTTCGCTTGCTCATTGACGACAAACAATTTTTTGTGATTTACGCCCCACGTCAAACCGGTAAAACCACTGCTCTTGAAAGCTTAGCTTCCGCCCTAACAGCCGAGGGAAAATACACGGCGCTTAAATTCTCCTGTGAAATGGGCCAAGCTTTTGCCGGAAACATTAAAGGCGCAGAAGACGCTGTGATTGAGGCCATTCTAACCAATTCAGAAATCTATTTGCCGCCAAACTTGCAGTGCCCTAGACCTAAGCGAGGCGGAAAGACCGGCACAAAGCTCAAAGCCCTACTGACGGCTTGGGCGCAGGTATCCCCTCGGCCTTTGGTGCTCTTTTTTGACGAAATCGACGCCCTTGTTGACGCCTCTCTGGAGAGCGTACTTCGTCAGCTGCGTGATGGGTTTTCCAATCGCCCTCACGCCTTCCCACAAAGTATTGTTCTTTGCGGTTTGCGTGATGTGCGCGACTATAAAGTTCTCTCGGGCGGTGAGCCGCGGTTAGGCACGGCAAGTCCGTTCAACATTAAATCCGATTCTTTGCGCCTCGCCAATTTTACCGCAGCCGAAATGGAGGCACTTTATTCCCAACATACGGCCACCACAGGCCAACCGTTTGAACCCGAAGCAACTGCAAAAGCTTGGGACCTTACCGAAGGACAGCCCTGGCTTGTGAACGCCCTAGCGAATCAGGTGGTGCGAAAGATGGGAATTCCAACGTCGCAAACCATAACATCTCTTGACATTGAAAAGGCTGCCCAGGAAATCATTCTGGCGAGGCAAACACACCTGGATTCCCTTGTAGATAAACTTGCCAAGCCTCGCGTGCAGCGGATGGTGGCGCCAGTGCTGGCAGGAATCATGACAGGCGGAGATCTTACCTATAGTGATGATGTTTCGTATGTTCGGGATCTAGGACTTATTGGTAGCAAAGATCCGGTTCGCATTGCCAAGCCCATTTATCGTGAAGTAATTGTGCGCGTCCTTGCATCGCGAGCTTCGGGCACTATCGACCTCGAACGCAAATCATTTGTCACGGCAAGTGGCTTGCTCGATGTGAACACGATTGTTCAGGAGTTTGCCGTGTGGTGGAAACGTAATGCAGCTTTTATGCTACGGGGTAACTATTACAGTGAGGCAGCAGCTCAACTTGTATTTATGGCTTGGCTCCAACGGGTGGTAAACGGCGGTGGGATCATCGATAGAGAATATGGTGTGGGTCGTGGCCGCATTGATGTCTTAGTCCGCTGGCCGGGTCCCCATTCCAAAACCACACGCGATTGGCAACGCGAAGCCTTCGAACTTAAAGTGTGGCGTGATGGCCGCCCAGATCCCCTTAAGGATGGCCTTCTCCAACTCGAACGATATTTGGACGGATCAAATCTTAAGCAAGGCACCCTCGTGATTTTCGATCGTCGAAAAGAGGCCTTGCCTTCGGCCACGCGAACAGAAATCTCACACACCCAAACTCCAAAAGGCTATGCTGTGATGCTGCTTCGGGCATAAATGAGAAGTCATCAAAGCCTTAACCTAAGGCAGGGTCGAGATATTTGAACTCAACAGGGTTCGACTAAACTAGCGTTGAAGAGGTGGAAGCTTTTGATGTAGAATAGGTACTCAATTCGGGAGCGTCCTTTTGGTCCTGAGATTTTTGCAGGAGTATCGGATGGCAAAGTTTTTCAATACCACAGGCCCATGTCGAGCCCAAGATCATTATATGCTCGATCCCCTTTCCCGCCTTGAGGATATTCGCTGGCTTATTGACGACAAAATGTATTTTGTGGTCCATGCACCGCGTCAGACTGGCAAAACCACAATGCTTGAGGCTCTCGCGACAGCCCTCACTGCGGAAGGCAAATATGCTGCGCTGAAGTTCTCCTGCGAAGAGGGGCAGGCTTTCGATAGCAATATTGAAATGGTGGAAAAGGTTCTCATTCACTCGATTACTGCAGCCGCTGCTCTTCACCTGCCAGTTGAACTCCGATGCCCCGACATTCCCGAAGCTCCTGTGGGTTCTCGTCTTGGCCAGTTTCTGTGCGATTGGGCTCAGGCGTGTCCGCGTCCCTTGGTTTTATTTTTTGATGAAATTGACGCTATGATTGATGATGCTCTTGTGAGTATTTTGCGCCAAATTCGCAAAGGGTTTTCGGATCGCCCTAACGCCTTCCCTCAAAGTATTGTGCTTTGTGGTTTGCGTGATGTGCGCGACTATAAAGTTCTCTCGGGCGGTGAGCCGCGGTTAGGCACGGCAAGTCCGTTCAACATTAAATCCGATTCTTTGCGTCTTGCCAATTTTACCGCAGCCGAAGTGGAGGCACTTTATTCCCAACATACGGCCACCACAGGCCAAGCGTTTGAACCTGAAGCAACTGCAAAAGCTTGGGAGCTTACCGAAGGACAGCCCTGGCTTGTGAACGCCCTAGCGAATCAAGTAGTGCGAAAGATGGGGATTCCAACGTCGCAAACCATCACGTCTCTTGACATAGAAAAGGCAGCCCAGGAAATCATTCTGGCCAGGCAAACACACCTGGATTCCCTTGTAGATAAACTTACCGAGCCTCGCGTGCAGCGGGTGGTGGAGCCCTTATTGGCCGGACTCATGACAGGTGCTGATTTTACCTACAACGACGACGTGTCGTATGTGCGCGATCTAGGGCTTATTGCACCAAAGCCACCTGTTCGTATTTCTAACCCCATGTATCGTGAGGTGATTGTGCGCGTGCTCGCTGCGCGCGCCGCCGACGTCATCGACCTAGAACGTAAATCATTTGTCACGGCAAGCGGCTTGCTCGATGTGAACACGATTGTTCAGGAGTTTGCTTTATGGTGGGCTGAAAACGCTGAATTTATGCTAGCATCCAGTTATTACAACGAAGCTGCGGCCCAACTAGTATTTATGGCTTGGCTTCAACGCGTAGTCAATGGCGGTGGGATCATCGATAGAGAATATGGTGTGGGCCGTGGCCGCATTGATGTTTTGGTTCGCTGGCCGGGTCCCCATTCCAAAACCACACGCGATTGGCAACGGGAGGCCTTCGAGCTCAAAGTGTGGCGCGATGGACGCCCAGATCCCCTTAAGGACGGTCTTCAGCAACTCGAACGATATCTGGATGGATTAAATCTAAAGCAAGGCACCCTTGTGATTTTCGATCGTCGAAAAGAGGCATTGCCTTCGGCAACGCGCACGCAAATTTCCCACACGCAAACTCCAAAAGGCTATGGGGTGATGCTGCTCCGGGCTTAGACTTTGCCTCACGGAGCTGCTCGCCAAGAGAACTTGAATGGGTTGGCAAAAATCCCTCGGTTCCAAGGTGATCGAAAAATGAAGTTCTCTGTAAAACTCGGTATGTTCCATTCTTGAGTGATCGAACACGTTTGCTACTTACAGGCAGAGACTCCCTAGGAGCTACAAGGGTAAGCATTGGAACCAACAAAGCGTTCCGTTGCGCTCCCTGCCTTGCCTAAGCCTGAGTTAGTCTGATAAGAATACCTTCCTTTAAAGTCTTAAAAATGTCCTTGCAATCTGCGGAGCCTACTCAGGCAACAGTTGCCCAAGAAATGAATATTCAAACGCCCATTACAAAAAGCTTATGGCGGGCGTAGTGCAATTTTTAACAAAACAGAAGTACAAGCCCTTCATTTGAGTAGGGTGATGTCATTTGCTGCGAGAAATTTATAGACGGGAACAATCCGAATCGATCGTCCCTGCTGCTGGACGACCTCTTCTCGCGATAGACTCAAAAGTAAACCTTCACTAAGTTTTAGGTCCTCTAAACACTCCCATAAACTTCCAACCTCCCGCTGGTAAGTTTCAGGGTTTTCCATGTTGGAATAGCACACCTGAATCGCCTGGAGAGGCTTGCCAGACTCGTCGGTTGTAAGAAAATCAACTTCTCCGTGATTTTTGTAGTAGTAAATCGCGTGACCACGGCGGCGAAGCTCAATATAAACCAGATTCTCCGCGACTTTTCCCTCGTCCTCAGACGGCGAACGAGAGCGTGTCCGTCGCAGACCAGGGTCTATGGCATAAATTTTCTTGGAATCGCGCGCCTGCACCTTTAGATTGCGATGAAATCGACTCACTTCAAACAGCGCAAAGGCATCATTTAGAAAACCACAATAGTCCTGCACGGTCGCGGTATTGATGCCGAAAGCCCTCTTGACGGCATTGTACGAGAATTCAGAAGAAATATTTGAATAAGCATAGACCAAAAGCTGGCTGAGCATGTGCATCGATCGAATTTGGTGTCGCTCAGCGACATCTTTCAGCAAGATATCGTTCATGTATTGATCAAGAATCATCTTTCTTTGAATGGGATCCTTTTCTTGTAGTAGCAATAGACATTATTAACTTTTGCCAAAAAAAGTTGGTTGACGATTCCGGCAGCTTAAAGATTGAGCGAAGCTCGCTGATTCTCCGGGGATAAATCCATAATAGCCTCCCTCACGCCCCGACCTTTATAGTGTATCCCGTT
>CAXNGG010000100.1:0-6457 GCA_964201885.1 Oligoflexales bacterium | reverse complement strand
GCTTAAAGAGAGCGCATTCTTAAAGAGATCGCAAGCTTAAAGAGAGCGCAAGCTTAAAGAGAGCGCAAGCTTAAAGAGAGCGCAAGCTTAAAGAGAGCGCAAGCTTAAAGAGAGCGCAAGCTTAAAGAGAGCGCGAGCTTAAAGAGAGCGCAAGCTTAAAGAGAGTGACATCCTTTTTAATCTCAGCCTTTTGGAAGCCTTCGCTGGCGGGCTGCTTCAAAAAGAATGACCGCACCCGCTATTCCCGCATTCAAGGACTCAGTCTTTCCCTGCATATCTATGTAAATTGGTAGGGCGAGGCGTTTTGCTTCAGCTCCAGCGCCGTTAGCCTCACCGCCTACAATCAAAGTCGACTTTTGTCGCCAATCTAGCTCTGCGTAGGACACCTCTCCTGACAAATCAGCCAGAAATAAAGAATGAGCGGGAAAGCGCATCTTAAATTCACCTACGGTGGCGCCCCGCCAAATGGGAAGCCTAAAATGGGCCCCCATAGCGCTTCGCACAACCTTTTCGTGAAAAGGATCCACAGACGTAGGGGTAAAGATCACTCCCTCTGCCCCAGCAGCCTCAGCTGCTCTGAGAAGCGTCCCAGCGTTGCCTGGATCTGAAACACCATCCAACATCAGCAAAAGAGTGCTGTCTAAAGGAATCTCTCTAGGCTGTCGTTTCGCTATGGCAAAAATCCCTTGGGGATTTTTTGTGGCACTTAATTTGGCCATAACAACATCGTTCACGATAAAAATATCAGCCCCCGCGTGACTCAGGCGAAAAAGACCTTCATGGAAGGACTCGAGGTGCTTTTCGAGCAAAAAAACGCATTCAAAGCTCTGACCTGACTCTAGACCATCACCAAAGAGGCGTTCCCCATCAACCAAAAAAACCCCCTCCTTTTCGGATGTTTTACGGTCGTAAAGCCCGACGGCTCTCTTGACATGGGAATTTGCTGTCGAACTTAGATGTTTAAGCCACTGATGATCTAACTGCAAACAGACCCCCCAAAAACTTGCCCAGCTCTGTATTTCCAAAGATTCAGGCCAACTAGGCAAAAATTCACCCTACTATTTCTTGCCGAGTACCGAAAGAAAAAAGAGATTCCAAACATGCAGGAGGCAACCATGGATTCATCAAAATCACCATCGTCTAGTATCAGACTCCTCAGACTTCAAGACCAAATAGAAACACCTCACCCTAGGGCCAAAAGCAATCTCCTTCAAAAGCTAACAGCCATGACGGAAGCTCTCGAGCTCGTAGCAAAAGAGGCTCAAACGCCTGAAATAGCATCACTGTCTGTCCACGGTTCACCACATACTGCGAAACCCCGCCTGACCCTTGTTCGCTAAACGCCTCGGCCAAATCGGGACTTATAGTTAGAGATCAGCCGAATAGGCTGGACTCTATATCCCAGCGTGCTATTTAAAGGACTAGGTTCTTTTGGAAAGGCTTATAATATGGATACATGGGGCAAAAATTTGAATTCAGAAGCCTCTGGTTTTTCTGAAGATAAAGCAGAAGCGAAAAAAGATGACACGTCCCCATCACCAAACTTTGCACTCCAAATTGAACAAATTACACATAGTGAACCAGATGACACCTTCGCGAATGCTGAAAAAGCCGCACTTGCCCTCTTTGCATTGGCTGGAGAAAATCCAAATCGCGAAGGGCTTTTGAGAACCCCTTATCGTTACGCCAAAGCCTGGTCAGAGCTCATGGCAGGTTATGCCCAATCCGTTAAAGATGTTGTGGGGACTGGGGTTTTCGCCTCGGAATCTCAAGGCCTCGTCGCCGTCAAGGAAGTTGAGTTTTTTAGTCAATGCGAGCATCACCTCCTACCCTTCTGGGGCCAAGCCTCGGTGGCCTATTTCCCGTCCCAAAAAATTGTTGGTCTATCTAAAATCCCAAGAATCGTCGACATCTACGCTAAGCGCCTTCAAGTCCAGGAGCGCCTCACCAAAGAGGTTGGCGACGCACTGCAGAATCTGTTAGCCCCCAGGGCTATCGCCGTTAAGGTATCCGCTCAGCACATGTGCATGATGATGAGGGGCGTTAAGAAACAAGGCTCCGCTACAGATACGACCTATGTATTAGGATTTGAGTCCCTTTCCCCATTAGAAAAAGACCAATTGATGTCTTTTCTTAAAAACTAGAGAGCTGGCCAATTCTCGGGGCTCGCCTCGTGTGCCAAGGGAAAATAATTCTTTAGCGCCCCATTCTTAAATAAATCGCCTTGCACCAATTTTAAAATGCCGCTCCTTGGTTGGAAAGAGCTACTGCCTCTTGATCCACTATTTAGCTCCCGACGATTTCCTCCAGACCAAACCTCTCTTCCACTTCAAAACTCCTTTTCATTAAGGTGACTTGAGGCTGTTCGCCAGAAACTTAATGGATCGCAACTGAGAGCAAGAAACGCTTACCAAGAAACGCCGCGAGAGTATGGCCCTCTTCCCTAAATGGTTCATTCCTCACCCATTCCTCGCAGACTATAAAACGTATCATAAACAAGGAGGGTGTCTACGAATTAGACAGGCAGCGCCGTTTTACCCTCTATACATATCAGCACGTTACAGCTATTGAGCGCTGTCAAGGCGAATGCATATATGTATATATGCATAGCTCTGAACTCCGACGCGATGCCACATTTTTGATCAGACTATGAACTTAAAAGAGGAAAAAAAATGACAGCTAAATCCATCTCCCATCCACAAGAAAGACGTCAGGCACCAAGGTTTGAAATGGACAAGCAGGTGTCCCCTAACCATTGGGATTCCATTCCTGTTAAAAGCTATTCTCCTACTTTTTTTATTTCCAAGAGAATATTTGATCTAGGCCTTAGCTTAGTGGCCCTCTTGCTACTTGCACCGTTTTTGGCGGTGGTGGCGATAGCCATAAAAATAACCAGCAAGGGACCCATAATTTTTACCCAGGAAAGACTGGGACTAGGTGGCAAAACATTTAAAATGTATAAATTTAGAACTATGAACCAAAATGCGGAACTGCAAAAAAACAGCCTTGCCTCTATGAATGAGCACTCAGGTCCGGCTTTTAAAATGAAAAAGGATCCACGAATCACCAAAATCGGCGCCTACCTCCGCCGCTACTCCATCGACGAACTACCACAGTTGTTTAATATCGTTTTGGGAGATATGGCCATCGTCGGTCCAAGACCACCCCTACTCAGCGAAGTGAAGCAGTACGAAAATTGGCAAAAAATGCGCCTTTCCGTAAAGCCAGGACTGACCTGCATTTGGCAGATTAGCGGTCGCTCCCGAATTGATTTTGCAACTTGGGTTCGCATGGATCTTCGATATATAGAGAAAGCTTCTTTAATTTTAGATATAATTATTATTGCCAAAACATTTTCAGCCGTAGTTCGGGCTGATGGAGCCTACTAAAAAAGAGGAACGATCCCCTGAAAGTCCTCATCGTCTCAGCATTGCAAGTGTACCCCCCAACCTCAGGGGGTACTATTCGTACTTCTGGCATCGCCGAAGGGCTGGCCCAGCAAGGTTTTCAAGTGCGAATTTTTAGCCTTATAGGGCGCAAAGGAAATCTATTTCAGCCCAGTAGTTTATCCAAGCCCGCTGGTCCGTTGGACGTGGAAGAGTACGTGCTCCGCCCCTCCTGGTTAACCCTAGTGGGCATTTTAAGTTTTAAGCTCGGTATATTCCCCCTATGGGCCTGGGCTTGGCTAAAGATTTGGGGGCGACATTCTAAACCACTCAGAGACCTTACTCAAGACTCAGAAGTGGTGATTGCCGATTTCCCGTTCGTATACCCTATCTTTGAGCAAGCAAACCATGCCCGGAAAGTTCTAAACACCCACAACATTGAAACCAACTTGGCCACTGGACGCTTTTCAAAGAAAGCCGTCAGGTATCTTGAAAATCAGGCCTGTAAAGGAGCGGATGTAATCACAGTCTGTAGCCCCTCTGACGCCTCCTATTTTTCAGCTCAACATCTTTGCGAAGCCTTGGTCGTACCCAATTGCATCTCCCCCCAGGCTTTTTTGAAAAACCCCAGCTTGAGAGACGATTTCCGCAAAAAGCTCAACCTCGGAGAGAGAAAAGTTTGTCTTTTTTCCGCAAGTGCCTACGGACCAAATCGAGAAGGGTATGAGTTTCTAAAAACGTTCAGTGAAGAAAACACCTCTTTTATGGTGGAAAATAGAATCCTATTTCTGATCATCGGGAGCGTGGCTCAAAAGACAGAAGCCTCAGAAGTGCTCATGGTAACCGGGAGAGTGGAAACGGTAGCACCCTACTTCCAAGCCGCAGACATCGCCTTAAACCCAATCTTTAGAGGCGAAGGGACGTCCATAAAAGTTGCCGAATATATAGCCGCAGGCCTTCCCCTACTCACCACAGAAGTGGGCAAACGAGGCTACCAGCTGCAAGACAGTGAAAGCGCTTTTGTCTTTTCTAAAGATAATTTTAAAGAACAGTTAGACAAACTTCTTGGGATCTCAGATACAAGCCGTTTTACAGTGCGGGCCAGAGACGCAAATTTAGCTGCTCTACAAGTAAAAGAAGCCCTAAAACCACTCGCCCATTGGATCCATGATCATGTTTAAAAGAATATTGGCTAAAAGATATCTTGCAATTGTAGATCTCCTGACAGTCGACCTGTCAACTAAAAATCAAGTTTGCATTACTTCTTCTTTTTATCTATCCTCTCCTTTTCCCGCTACTTTTCCGTCTCTTTTTTCGTCTCCTTTTTCTTTTTCTTCTCATTTGGGTTTGAAGTGATGGCTCATTTTTTTCTACCTATGATTGCATTATCGCTATGGACAGGTGTTGCGCTGAGCAAACCTCAAGTCGTTACCATTGAGGCTACTGTAGACACAAAACCACCTCTCCCCCTTTCCAAAATCAATCCTGGAATCTATGGAGTGGGAACCTACTTCGGTGAAAGTAAAAATGATTTAAAAACCTGGAGCCTAAACCCTGAAATCTTTCGCTTAGGCGGAAATTCCGGTGAGAGATTTAACTGGAAAACCAACAGCTGGAATACTGGAAAAGATTGGTATTTTAGAAATTTCAACTCTTCTACACCCTCGGTCGTAGACTCATTTATGAAGGCAAATCGCGACCACGGGGTGGGTTCTATGATCACCATCCCCATGCTAGGATGGATTGCTAAAGACCAAACTTCCGGAAGCTACCCCATTTCTAAATTCCCTAAACAAAAAAATCAGCGGGAGGGATTTGGGGATGGCAAAACCCATGGCGATGAACTTCTGAAAGCCGATCCAAATCTTGCTAACACGCCCTTGACCAGTGAGTATATCTCGTTTTGGGTATCTCATCTTAAAACACAATTTGGAAAACATCCCCACCGATATATTATTGGCAATGAGCCCATGCTCTGGCATGAGACCCATCATGATGTTCACCCCTCTCCAGCAACCTACGATGAAGTCTTAAGTAAGTTTTTAATGACCTCTAAACTCGTGCGCAAGGCAGACCCAGAGGCCGTGATTTTTGGGCCTGCGCTGTGGGGCTACCTTGCGGTCAAACAGTCTGCTTTTGACGCTCCTGGGCCCTGGAGCCAAGGCCAGAGGCTTTCCGATAAAAAGAAGCACGGCGGCGTTGATTTTCTCGAATGGTTTCTAAAGGAAGTCGCTAAAGAGGAAAAACGGACTGGCATCTCTCTTCTAGATGTGGTGGATGTCCACTACTATCCTGAAGGCGACCATATTCGAGAGGGCTCTCCCGCTTTACCGACTACTAGACAAGCCCGCCTAGAAGCCCCAAGATCCCTATGGGATCGCTCCTATAAGGACCCTAGTTGGATCCAAGATAAGATATTTTTGATTCCCTATATAAAAGAAATCATCGCGAGAACCCATCCAAAACTAAAGTTTGCTATCGGTGAGTATAAATTCTATGGAGAGGAGGACATAGCCGGAGGGGTCACTCTGGCAGAAGTTTTAGGAATCTTTTCTAAAGAAAAACTTGATTACGCTTCCTATTGGACGACCCCGCCCCCTAAATCTTCTGCAAGTTTTGCGTTTAAACTTTATAGAAATTACGACGGCAAAGGAGGGCAATTTGGAGACATCTTACTACCCAACACCTACGGAACCCAAAAAGACGCCTCCCTATTTTCAGCCCTCAGAGAAGACGATCAGACTGTAACTTTAGTCCTTCTCAATAAATCCCAAACCAACACCCTGGAATTTGATCTCAATATCCGAGGTCTTGGCGATAAAGTGTCCTCGACACTCTACAAATCTAACCCCACATCTGGGGCCCTAGAGCCTTCGCCTATCCTCGCCCCTAAATTTAAGCCAAGTTTGCCGCCTCTTACCATGGCACTTCTAGAAATAAAGCAAAAATCAAAGGTTGTAAAAAAACCATAAGCTCAAACTGCCTTCAACCTTTCTGCGACTTCTGCGACCTATGCATGAGGAATTCTTTCACTTTTGACTATTCAGGGCTCCCTATACCTTAAAGAAGTA
>CAXNGG010000099.1:0-6480 GCA_964201885.1 Oligoflexales bacterium | reverse complement strand
ATATACTGCGAGCCCTGAGACATAGAAAAGGAGATCTCAGACTGACAGAGGCAGCGGCAATGGGAAATGTTCTTTCACCCACTGAAGCATGGGAATCCTCTGTTTCGAGAGGCTCTCTCCATTTAGACTCTTCTGAATCAGGTCTTTCTTCCATGGAAGGTTCCCTTAAATCTGAAGAAGCTTTATCCCAATCTGATTTTTCACAGTCAGAAGACTTCAGGTTTGAAGAGAAAGATACGACGCCGATCATTCATGGAGATGAAGGTGGGGGCATTAGCGGCCCTGTAAATATAGTGGATCGCCTCTATAAGTTTCCTGATTTAGATGTTTTCAAGCGCCATGTTTCGAGCCAAGCTCAAGGAATAACGTCGCAAGAGCTCAAAAGAATGGATGAGCTTCTGATCAAGACTTTAGGCGATTTTGGCATTAAGGCGGAAGTGATTGGTCATCAGACGGGACCAGTTGTAACGGTTTACGAAGTTCGGCCAGAAGCAGGAGTGAAGCAGGCGCGGCTTCTTGGACTTGCGGATGATCTAGCCCTATCTCTAAAAGCGGATAGCTTATTGATTCAACCTATACCTGAAAAAAGTGCCTTAGGAATTCAAGTTCCCAATCAGACCCGTCAAGACGTTTTGATGGGCGAGCTTTTAGAGCATCCCACTTTTAGCCGTTTGACTTCAACTTTATCCTTCGTCATTGGAAAGTCGATTTCGGGACAGCCCGTGTATGCCGATCTTGGTGGGATGCCCCACCTCTTGGTGGCGGGATCCACAGGATCTGGAAAATCGGTGGGGATTAACACTCTCATCACATCTCTATTGGCTAGGTCTAGCCCCAAAGATGTGCGCATGATACTTGTCGATCCCAAAATGTTAGAGCTATCGGTTTATGGGGGGATTCCCCACCTTTTAATGCCGGTGATCACCCAGCCTGAAAAAGCAACCTCAGCCCTGCGTTGGGCGGTTCACGAGATGGAACGTAGGTATAAGGTCATGCAACAAATGCAGGTAAGAAACATTGCCGCATTTAATCAGGCTTGGCTCGATGCGGAAGAGGAAACGCGCTCGCTTATAAAGGCGCAGCTGAAAGACGATGAGATTGATACTCTGCCCTATATCGTTCTGGTTATTGATGAATTAGCGGATTTGATGATGACGGCACCAAAGGAAATTGAATCCATTATCCAGAGGTTAGCCCAAAAAGCTCGAGCCTCTGGCATACATATGGTTTTAGCTACTCAAAGACCATCGGTAGATATCATCACGGGTGTGATCAAAGCGAATTTGCCTTCAAGGATAGCTTTTCAAGTGGTTTCTAAGCACGACTCTCGAACAATTTTAGATCAGATGGGCGCAGAAAAGCTTCTAGGTAAGGGTGATCTTCTTTTGCAAAGACCCGGCTTAAATAAATTAGAACGGATTCAAGGCGCCTATGTATCTGATAGTGAGGTTGTAAATTTTGTGAAGTCTATCAAAGACAGAAATCAAGCGAAATATGATCAAAATCTTATCGAGTGGGTGGAGCGAGAAGCCTGTCAAGATCCGGCTGAAGATAAGAACGGTGACGACTTTGGGGAGGACCTGATGTGGGACAGCGCACTGGAAATTGCCAAGAGCCAAGGTCAAATTTCCGCATCCTTTCTGCAACGGCAGTTAAAAATTGGCTACAATCGCGCCGCTCGAATCGTCGAACAAATGGAGAAAATGGGTCTTGTTGGAAAAGCCGACGGCTCAAAGCCGCGCAAATGGTTAGGGCAGACCGGACAGCCAGGTCTCTTCTAGACGAGAGCGCCTTGGTTTCCATTAGAGCTTTCATCTAAAGGGATCTTTTTTAAGCCTTCTTGTGATTAAAACAAGCCCTTGAAAGGATTTTATAAAATCCTTTCAAGATGGCTTCTCATCACTTCAAAACTAAACCGTTGTCTCGCTTTTTCGCTTCTTTCAAGTTTTACGGAAGGATCTTCTGTAGTGGCCCTATGAAGAAACGAGACTACTTCAGGGATGTCATGTTGGGCTAGGTTGGAACAAAGTCCAGCAGACTCAAATAAGACTTCATGGAGCGCTCCGGCTTTTGAAACGAGAATGGGAGTTCCGCATAGGAGGAATTCTTGGGCTACTCGACAGATCACTTCGGAGCCAAGACTGGGTATGATCCCGATGGCGGCTGAGCTTAAAAGTTCGGAAGGTTTATGGACAGGCCCTTCTAAAATCTCGATGTCGTCACTGATTCCAAGTGTACTTGCGGCACGCAAAAGATCCGGCTTGGTAAGGTTTTCATTTCGGCCAACGATTTGAAGGAGTGGGCGCGCATCCCCAGGAAAGCGGCGCGTGTATTCAGAAAGCAAGTCTTTCCAAAGGACCATAAACTCACGGTGTCCTTTAATGGGGTCAAATCTTCCAAAGATAAGGCATCGCGGTCTCTCGCTAGGTTTGGGACAAGGCCGCCAGTAGGAGGCGTCGAGGCCGATGACGATAGGATTTATGGGTTTTGGGGTAAATGATTTCAACTCGCTGGCTAGAACTTCACAAGGCGCAATAAATCCGGCAACTTGATGGTGGGACAGCTTGTGTACAAGTTTTCGAAAGGGAGAAAAGCTACGAAAACGCTCCCCCCGAAAGCGCCATTTTCGGTCAGCGGGAATAAAAAGGCTCAAAGTTTGCTCGAGTCCGCCGCAGGTAATTAATAGGGAAGGCGCATGCTTTATAGCCAACTGCCGAAGTTCCCGCACGATACCTGGTCTCCATTGAAACGTGGTGAGAGGTACAACGGTAAGTCCTAGCTGATCAGCCCGAGTATGGGCAGGCGAGCCCCATAGGGGAGTAAATAGAACCTCATGACCGCCTTCTTTTAATGAGCGGGCCATGCTCAAAGCGTATTCAGTTATGGCCGAGTTCCATCGGTTGCTACTTAGAATCCAGATTTTCATAGTATTTTCTTTATAGTGTTTGCTTTAAATTCTATAGTTGGGCCCCGTGGTCATGAAAATGAATATATCTCAGTTTTCCAATGGATTCTAGGAACTCTAAAAGAAGATGCTTCGAGAGTTTTTTGAGCGTAAAAAAGGAGTTTCCCTATGAGTATGAAAAGAACACGTCTGTTTGAGGAACATGTAAAGCTTGGAGCCAAGATGGTTCCCTTCGGAGGCTGGGATATGCCGGTAAGCTATACGGGGGTACTTGCCGAGCATGCTCAGGTGCGAACAAAGTGTGGCATTTTTGATGTTTCTCACATGGGAGAGCTCTTTGTATCTGGAAAAGGCTCTGGCGAAGCCCTTCAAAAGGTAACGATAAATGATATTCAGCGCCTTAAGGTCGGCGAAGGTCAATATTCAGCGCTCTTAAATGAAAAAGGTGGAATTGTAGATGATCTCATTCTTTACCGGCTAGAGAATGAAATGTTTTTGCTATGCGTGAATGCATCCAATATTGAAAAAGATTTTAACTGGTTAAAAGAAATCTTACCTGCGTCCATCCAAATCGAAAACCAGTCTGAAAATTGGTCTCAAATCGCCGTTCAAGGGCCCAGTTCTAAGGCCGCATTAATGGGATGTTTAAACTCTGTGGACATCTCCAAATTTACGGAATTGGAGTATATGAGCCTTATGAAAGCCCAGATTGGGGGCGTCGAGGGATTGATTGCGCGCACGGGCTATACGGGAGAGCTCGGTTATGAAATTTACCTTCCCCATGGGGGCGTCAAAGAGGCCTGGAAAAAGCTTCTCGAGAATCCCGACGTTTTACCCGTTGGACTGGGGGCGAGGGACACTCTGCGTCTAGAGGCCTGTTATGTCCTCTACGGAAATGATATCGATGACACCACCACGCCCTGGGAGGCGGGAATTGGCTGGGCCGTGCGCCTTGAGCAAAAGGGTGATTTTATCGGGAGGCAGGCCCTCGAGGCCCAAAAAGTCGCAGGTGTTCCTAGAAAAATGGTTGCTTTTAAATTGGATGAGCCTGGAGTTCCAAGACCCGGTATGGATATTTGGGCAAATGGGAAATTAATAGGCAAAGTGACTTCCGGCTCGGTTTTACCGACGGTTGGCGGAGCTGGTGGCATGGCACTTTTGCTTGCGGATTCGGTCAAACTGGGCGACAAGATAGGTATCGATGTGAGAGGTAAACAAAAACTCGCTACGGTAGTGAAACGACCACTTTATTCAGCCAAAATACACTCATAAACAAAGGGGCCTTAAAAATGGACTTTACTCAAAAATTGAAATTTTCAAAAGATCATGAATGGCTTTCGGCAACCACCGGAACTGTAAGCGTCGGTGTTAGCGCCTATGCTGTGGATCAACTGGGAGATATTGTTCATATTGATCTTCCTAAAGTAGGAGACACCTTTGGTGCTGGAGATTCATTTGGGACTATCGAGTCCACAAAGACGGTATCAGATCTTTACATGCCCGTTGAAGGCAAAGTCGTAGAAGTAAATACGGCAATCTTGAACTCCCCAGAGGCCCTTCAAGAAGACTGCTATAAAGATGGTTGGCTCCTTAGAGTTGAAATAACGGGCCCAACCGTTGAGCTCTTGTCATCAGCAGAGTATGAGGCGTTTATTAAGGAGTGAACTAGGCTTTTCGCCTATTTCCTTGACACCTGTCTCTTCATATTGTCAAAACCCCCTTTGGAATCATTGGGGTTTTTGGTTTTTTGGGGCGGAACAGGAATTGCTTTAAGGTCTTCGGATGAAGGAGACCACAGATGAGTTTTGACACTATAAATCTATTAGAAACCTACCCACCGTCACTTCTATTTGGTCTTTGGAATGTCATCTTTCAAGAAGGCGTTCGGGGGAATCATTTTCTTTTTGATGCGGTCCAACCGGTTGGGACCCAGGGCGGCCTAGAGTTAGACATGGTGTGGGCAAAGCTGCTGTCCTGTGAAAGTCTCAACGAAGCTAAAAATCACCTATGTGCTCAGGCACCCCAGACATTTGAAGATGTAAAGCGTGTGTACCATATTTGGCTAGAATCTAACTGCCAAGAGCTAAGAAGCTCTTTAAATTAAAAAAGTGTGGGTTGGCTATCCTTGTAAATAGCACTGACGTTATCTGCAGTAGACTTCAATTCAGCCATATGACTTTTAGCGCCAGCGCCAAAAATATAAAGATGTTCCGGCATGACCTCTTTGATGATTTCTTTAAGCTCGCCAATCGTAGGAGAGCAGTCCATGAGAAATGGGGAAATATTTGAGGGTCTCGTCAGTGCAGACTCGAAGGCCAAGGAACTATCGTAAATAAGCGCTGAAGGCCTCAGCATCGTGAACTTAAGCCGCCTGCCAAAGGGCACTGGTGAGGGGATTATCAAAACGCGATCGCCCACCGAGCGTTTAGACCATGTTCCAGGTTTTCCAATTTGAAAATCATGGGACGTATAAACACTATTAATGCCGACCAAAGACGGATGAACAAGTGTAGGAATGAGGGCTTGATCTAAAGTTTTAATGACTTCTTGAGCCAGTCCAAATGGAGGCGCATAGATTACGGGCCAAACACCGGAAGCGGATTTGATTTTAAGAATCCAATCTACCAAGCGCTCTTTTTCTTTTTTAATGGCGTGGTTCACCACGTGAGCGCTAGAGTGGGCTTTTAAAACTAAAGTTTTTGCTTTTCGAAGTTGAGCTTTGCGAGTCAAAAGATGTTTTTGCAATGTAATACTGGGAGCATAAAGAATCGAATCGTTTTTAGTTTCTAAAAATAAGGAAGCCCCACCAAGCACTTTGCCTGAGGGCAGCAATTCAAGTTTATAATTCCCGATCATAAACGGACGATTGTATTGGCACTGCAGAGCATTAGTCTTCATTCTAGCTGCTTCCATCAGGGAGGCAGACTCTTCACTCATAATGATCTGTTTAGAGTTAATGGGCGACAAAGTGGGCTCAGAAATAAAATTCATGCCCTCAGAAGAGTTGACATCCAAAGTTAAGATAGACCCTAAGAGAATTAATCCCGAGTCTTTCGTTTCAAATTGGAGTCGATCCTTTGTCACAAATAAAATTCCTAAACATTATTCCATATTTCAGAATAGTTAAGGCAATCCCAAACGTCAAGGCTTTGATTAGGGAGTAGGCAGGTCTAGGACAATTGTTGTTCGGGCCGAAATATAAGGACCTGCTAGGACAGAATAAAGGATTAATATCCGCGGTTTAGTTTGATTTCCACGTTGTGGATGGAGTGGTAAAGCTGTTCCCAGTAAAAATCACCAAAATCGACGCAGCCGTCGGTAGAGCCGTTATTTAAAAAAGCGTATAAAGCTAAATAATCTTTATACTTAGCCACGATCGTATTGAAAAAGTGCCGCCTGGTCTCATAGGAAATCATTCCCTTCCCCCCCACAATGAGTCCAAGATCGGCTATAATCTAAGAGACTTTAGGGGAAAATGATCAGCTGTGGGTAACCTGACGGAACTAATATTAATCCTGCTTTTTGCTATAGCGCTCGGGGCTTTTGCTGCGAAGGTATTAACCGCGCCGCCAAAA
>CAXNGG010000098.1:0-6480 GCA_964201885.1 Oligoflexales bacterium | reverse complement strand
AGAGTTTTATCAAGCTCGGTATCTTCCCCGATTATAGTCAGCTCAATTTCTTTTCCGAGCTGACGTGAAATATCTCTCACTATCCTTGTAAATTTATTGAAAGTATTTCCAATAGGAACCATTCTTACCTTCATGATGATGTCTTGGATCTCGTTCATGTGGCGGCCAAACAACTGAACAGTTTCCGACATTTTTGCCGTGATACCGTGCTCTTTTGTTTTTACGCGAATATCCTCTTCGATATTTACAAATCGTCCTCGGTCGATGACGAGCTCTCCCACCAAATTCACCAAAGCGTCAAGTCGCTCAATGTCAACTTTTATCGTTGAATTTTCGATAACTTTTGCGTTAGGCTCATGCCCTTCGGTGCCACCCTCTGCTTTATGTTCTGCCTGGCTGTCTTGCCTTGGCGCTGAATTAGAAGAGTTCTCAACTTGGGAAGAACTCGAGTCCCGAGTGTAAGTTCCTGCACAAACTTTATTTAGCTTGATGATCAGCTGGCTAGTTTGAACGCCCGATGGTCGATTGTTTCTCACCCCATCCAGAAGTTTCCTCATTACATCCATAGCTTGAAAAACAACGTCTATGGTGTCGGGGGTTGCTTTGGCTTTTCCCTTGCGGACTAAGTCAAAATAGTTTTCTAGGCGGTGCATCACTCTTTCAAGAGCCTTAAAACCAAACATTCCAGCAGCGCCTTTTAGAGTGTGGGCTGCTCTGAAGATTTCTTCTATAACATTTTTACTGCTAGGATTCTGTTCAAGTGCTAGAATTTGCGTGTCAAGATTTTCCATTAAATCGTCAGCATTTGATAGAAAGTCTTGCATCATTTCAGGGTCACTTGCGAATTCTGAACCGCTAAATTCTTCAATTTCCTCTTCAATCTCATCATGATCTTCTGAATTTTTCGTGGTATTATTAGAGCTTGTTTTTTGTGCTGATACGGCCCCAGACGTCTCTTTGGTCTTCTTGGCTGTATCTCCATCATCACCTCCAAATGCTGATAAGAGCTCTAAGGCTTCTTCATCGGCATTGGTTTGCGAAAAGTCTTTTTTGCTTTTGCTTGGTTCACTTTTCCCTCGCGCCGGCTTGGCGGCTTGCTGACTTGGTGAGTCCATTTCCTCTAAAAGCCTCATAGCTTCGTCATCGCCAATTTCTGAATCGGTGGTAGTCGGCGCATCCATCTCTGCCAAAAGCATAGCGGCTTCATCGTCGTCAATAGCTTCACTTGGCGATTGCACAGGCTCATCCATAGACTCTAAAAGTCGCATGGCTTCCTCGTCATCGATTTCTTCTGGGGATTCTGCTGGATCGGAATCGATCCCAGCAACCTCTAAAGGGTCGTTTTCATCTTCATTGACATCTTCATTCTGACTTTCTATTTCAACGCCCATTGCGTCTAAGTCGTCAGTCGGTGAGATTTCGTCGTGGCTAAGACTTGCGATATTTCTTTTTTTAGATGCAAAACCACCATTTCCGAGCTTTGCGTCTAAGTGGGACTGTGCGTCTTTTAACTTTAGAAGGAACGATGTCTCACTTGTTTTTTGGGCTGATACCCAGGCTACAAAATCGCAATAGGGCTTATGAAACGCTAGTATATTTTCAATAAGATCTGTTGGTAAGTCATCATATGAGCTTGTTAGAATTAAGTTCTTAAGGCTCTTATGCAACTCTGGCATTTCAGATTTGATGAGTTCAATTAGCTTTAATTTTGCTTCTTTATCCATGGAGTTCAATTTCCTCGATTGGTATATTTTAAAAATGAAAAATAGCTTTCTTCCAAAGCATCGAATTCTAGTGAATCACCACTAGCTTCATCGACCATGGGAGGCGCTTCATTCTTTGCTAGAAAGGGCCCGTGAAAGTCGACTTTGACAAGACAAATGACTTCTTTCCCAGTGGCTGCATGAAAGTACGGTGCATAAAAAGACTCAATTTTGGCTGACCCCAAGGACTCTGGCACCATATTGAACTGGTCCACCATGAGCACTGAGCAATTTTCAAACTGGAGAGATTTAGTATTTTTGAAAGCAGAAACTAATTTGATCCATTCCCTGATTCCTGTGGACGAAATTCTCTGAACCTGACCCAAATCAAAGACGACATCTTTACTTTGAGCACGGGGAATGTCTTGCTCCCTGACTTTATCGTCAAGAGCACCTTTAAAAGTATATTGCGACTTGTCTTCAAATGCCGTTATCTCAACTACAAGAGAAGAAAATTCAATTGTCTTTTTGGTAGCCATTTTTGTTTTTCATCCTCCACTCTCACTGATCGGAGGATGAATGGCAATCTCAAGGTTGGCTTGCAGCCATGAATGCTAGGGAACTGGCGAGAAGCATGGCTTCTTTTATACTTTTTTGGGAGATCTCAGAAAGGGCATCTGAGGGCTGATGCCAGTGCTGTAAATTGTTGAAATCAATGAGATTTATTGATGGTATTCCAAGGCTTCTAAACGCAACATGATCATCGTCAATCAGGTCCTTTCGAGGACCTATCACATGAGTCAACTGGTGGAACTCAGCAGCTTGCAATAGTTTTTTTTCTAAGTTCGGATCAGTCGCCGCATCTAGTGATAATTGCAAATGTGGAGAGCCTATCATATCCATAAGGACGATGGCCTTTACAGACTTAAGATGACCTTTTACATTAAGACAATAATCAGGAGCGCACTGAGAAAGCTCTGATGCCAATTGGCGGGATCCATAAGTATGATCTTTTATGGCGGCTGGGTGGTTGAGCTCACCGTCCGTCCATTTTGGCAATACGGATTCCTCTCCATCAAACCAAACACCTAGAATTCCGCATGCGCTAGAGTTCCATTTAAAACTAGCGAGGCTTTTCATGATCGCGACAAGTGCTGCACTTGACGAAGCAGAGTCATTAGCCCCTAAATACTCGAACCCTTCCATGTGTTTGGTATCATAATGACTTGCGATAGCTACCAGGCAAGGCTTTTCAAAGTCTTCTTTAGAAATGGCTAATAGGTTTTTGCCGCTCTTGGAAACTGTTATGGGCGGTCCCCCCCCCTTCGGGGAGGAAGACATCGAATCCTTTGTCTTCACATTTGGATTAGGTGTGCTCGCTGAAAAAGGGCGCTCTTCTACGACGAGCCCATCTGACTGAAGCCTGGTAACGAGCCCATCAGCGACCTTTCGTTGATCCTCAGAGCCGAAAGGATGGCTGCGCTGAGTCATCTCCCTAAGAACGTCCCAGATGACTTTTTCGTCAAAGTCTACTGACTTCAATACAGCTAGCTTTTGAGTGTCCCTTTGGCAGGTACATCCCCATGCAAAAATGCAAACCCAAAGAAATTTCATATATTAATGCCACTTCCAACTATATGTGGCCGCTTTTCCTAGTTCTTCTTCGATGCGTAGCAACTGATTGTATTTGCATATGCGATCGGTTCGACTGGCAGAGCCCGTCTTAATTTGTCCTACTCCCGTCGCAACCGCTAAATCGGCTATAAAAGTATCTTCAGTTTCGCCACTTCTATGAGAGATAATAGAACCAAATCCAGCGGCTTTTGCCATTTCGATGCACTGCATCGTTTCCGTCAAGGTTCCTATTTGATTCAATTTTATCAAAATGGCATTGGCGGCTTTTTTTGCAATGCCATCTTTCAAAAATTTAGGATTTGTCACAAAGAGGTCGTCCCCTACTATTTGTACTTTTGAACCAACCTTTTCGGTCAAGTTAGCAAATCCTTCCCAGTCATGTTCATCTAATCCATCTTCAATAGAAACGATGGGATACTTGCGAGTGAGATCTGCAAGAAAGGATACCATTTCGTCAGATTTGAGTTTTTTTCCTTCACCTTCTAAATTGTAAACGCCTTTTTCGCAAAAAGAGGACGCTGCCACATCAAGTGCGAGAGCTATTTCAGTGCCTGCTTTAAATCCAGCTTTTTCTATTGCAGTTAGAATCACATCTAAGGCATGTGCGTTACTTTTTAGATCTGGCGCAAAGCCGCCTTCATCGCCCACTGCGGTATTGAGTTTAGCAGCTTTTAAGACAGCTTTTAGGTGGTGGAACACCTCTGTCCCCCAACGCAAGCCTTCGCGAAAGCTACTTGCTCCCACCGGTAAGATCATAAACTCTTGAAAATCAACATTGTTATCGGCGTGAGATCCCCCATTGATAATATTCATCAACGGAACGGGAAGGCGAGGCGTATAACTGCCCCCTAAATATCGGTAAAGAGGCAATCCCGAAGCTTCAGATCCAGCTTTCGCGATGGCCATAGAAACGCCTAAAATAGCATTCGCGCCTAATTTGGACTTATTTTCTGTTCCGTCAAGCTCGATGAGCGCGGCGTCCACAAAACTTTGTTCCGTAGTATCAAGGCCAAGAATCTTGGGGCCAATGATTTCTTTGACATTGCGCACCGCTTGCAAAACACCCTTTCCAAGGTATCTCTTCTTATCGCCATCTCGCAACTCACAGGCTTCGAATTCCCCCGTTGAGGCACCGCTTGGAACTGCCGCCCTGCCAAAATATCCGTCTTCTGTTCCTACTTCCACTTCAACCGTCGGGTTTCCGCGTGAGTCTAAAATTTCTCTAGCGTTCACATAGCTTATCGTGCTCATTTCTTGAATCTCCAGTCAATTTAGTGTAAGGCCTCTATGTTGTAAAACGAGCCGCCTGTTATGACAACTCATAATTGTCGAAGCGCCACGTCCCCCATCATAATTAGGAAAAAAAATGACCAAACCTGCTCTTCCAACGCCTCCAACTCCTCCAACTCTTCTAACCTATGAATTGACCTGGAAGGACAGCCTTCCGTCAGTACTCCCTTGGATGGAAAAATGCACTTTTACACCCGCCCTGACTATCCCCGCGGAACATGCCTTATTAATCACAGTTTCAGAAGAGAAGGACCAGATCGTCCTGCCCAAAGCCCATCTCCCTCAAGAACTGGCAGGGAAAATAACCGCACAATGCAAAATTTTAGGCTGGTCAGGGGCCAAAGGCAGTCAAATCATTGTTGTCGACCAACGGCCCTTGATTTTGGTAAGTGTGAGCAAGCTTAAGATTGCTCCTATCCAAAAAGCACGGCAGGCTGGAATGGAAGGTGCCGCAGCTTCTAGCTCTATAGGTATTTTGAATCTTTGTATCGTAAGTTCTGGAGACCTATCGGCGGCGGATGTCCTCGACGGCTATTTGCAGGGCCTCTACTCACCTGCGGGCTTTAAAAAAACAAAATCTGCAACCCCTAAAAATTGGCCCGGTTCGGTCACTGTGGCTGGCGTTAACCACGCTGAAATCCAAGCGACTCTTGGCCTCACGCGAGCGACATTAATCGCCAGACACCTCCAGGACTCCCCGCCCAATTGGCTCACACCCGAAAAATTCGGCGAGATTGCTAAAAATTTGGGTGCAGAATTTGGCATAACGGTGAGCCTAAGGGGCTTAGAAGAGATGAAAGCTTTAGGCATGGGGGCTTTGCTGGGAGTCGCATCAGGCTCCGTTAACGAGCCCAGATTGATCTGCATGGAATTAGACGGTGAGGACCAGTCGCGAACTCTCGCACTCATTGGCAAGGGTCTGACATTTGATTCTGGTGGAATTTCTTTGAAACCTGCAGACGGTATGGATGAAATGAAATTCGATATGTCCGGAGGCGCCGCCGTCTTAGGAGCGATGATTGCTCTGAGTCGCCAAAAACCTGCGATAAGAACCGTCGGATTGATTGGGGCCGTCGAAAATATGCCAGGTCATGCCGCTTTAAAACCGGGCGATATCCTAAGAACGATGAGTGGCAAAACCATAGAAGTTTTGAATACAGACGCCGAAGGACGACTCGTTTTGGCGGATGTAATGGAATATGCAAAGATTCACTACAAACCGAGCCTCATGATTGATGTAGCTACCCTTACAGGCGCAATCATTGTCGCTCTAGGGAAATCAGGAGCAGGGGTCATGTCCAATCATGAACTAGCTGAAAAGTTTGTGGTGGCCGTTTCCAAAAAATGCGGTGAACCTACCTGGGCTCTGCCCTTATGGCCAGAACTAGATGTTGAGGTTACATCTGAAATGGCCGACCTAAAAAATATCACTTCTAGTTCTGTAAAGGCTGGTGCCTTGACAGCGGGCGCTTTTTTAAGTCAGTTTGCTGAAGATACCCCTTGGGTTCATATGGACATTGCAGGAACGGGTTGGAATGCAAAAATAACGGGACTTCCCACAAAAGGCGGCTCTGGATTTGGTGTGCGCACACTGGCTTGCATTTGCCAGGACATTCTATCATTTTTAAATAAGAGCAGCACCTAGACTGCCCGTTGAGGCGCCCAAGCTATAATATTGTGAGTGTGGAAATTTTTTTCCAAAAGGTCCATGCTCGCTTTTTTCGCCTCATAAACGTTTGAGGGAGACAGAAGCTGAGAGCACTCGCCCTAGACTCTAGGCAGCTAAGCCTACATGGCCTAATTTATTTTTATAATGCCCTTAAAAATTTTTGATTTTAAGGGTGATTTAAAG
>CAXNGG010000097.1:0-6489 GCA_964201885.1 Oligoflexales bacterium | reverse complement strand
AAGGTAAAAATTTTTGATATTTTCGGCATACACCTTCGTAGTGTTCGTGTCTTTTTCAGGGACTAAATCCCATTTGTTGACCACAATGAGAAGAGGCTTATAGCGATCTACGACCAAATTAGCGAGTCTTGCATCCTGGTCCGTAATTCCTTGGATGGCATCAATGACTAGAACAACCACATCGGCTTCATCAATGGCTCTTAGGGATCTTGTGACGGAGGCGCTCTCTATCTTGTCTAGTATCTTCGTTTTGCGGCGAATACCGGCTGTATCTACGAGAACAAAGGATTGTTTATTATAAGTGATTCTCACATCTAGACTGTCACGGGTGGTGCCAGCAATTTCTGAAACTAAGGAGCGTTCTTCGCCGACTAGGCGATTAAGGATGGAAGACTTTCCGGCATTGGGTCGGCCGACTAAGGCAACTTTTATGGCGCCTGAAGTTTCTATGCGCTTATGTTTTTTAATGATTTCATTTAAGGTTTCTTGGACTTGTTCAATAAACTCAGTGACGCCGCGATTGTGGGCAGAGGAGATAGGGTATACCTCCTCATTGCCGACGAGCTCTAGGAAGTCCCAAAGGGCGGTTTGTTGCTCAATGCCATCGATTTTGTTGAGGGCAAAGATAACTTTTTTATTAATGGATCTTAAATACTTGAGAAGCTCTTTATCATGCGGGTTAAAGCCTTCTTTACCGTCAAGGATCATGAGTACTAAATCAGACTCCAAGATGGCTGCTTCGGTTTGTTTCCAAACTATGTTTTCACTAAATGGCTGATATTTTACATCATCGGTTTCAAATCCGCCGGTGTCAACGACCGTGAACCCCGAGCCGTTCCAACGCTCACAGATGCCATAAATGCGGTCCCGGGTCACACCAGGCTGATTGTCAGTAATGGCACGATTTGTGCGGGTCATTAAATTGAACAATGTAGATTTTCCGACATTAGGACGCCCTACAATCGCTACAATTCCTGAAATACTCGCCATAGGGTTTCTCCTTAATTCTGTTCCAAGATTAATGCTTGACGCGCTGCATCCATGGAGGCCGACTTCTTACTAAGACCAAGGCCTTTGGCTACGAGTTTGTTATTGAGATACACACCCACCTCAAAGTTCTTCCTATGGTCAGGGCCGACTTCACTTAAAATAAGATAGGTCGGTGTCATCTGGAGTCTCTGCTGGACAAGCTCTTGATAGGCTGTCTTATAGTCAATATGAGAACTCTCCCCAAGAGTAACGATATCCTGCAGGTGTAGGGATACAATTTTCATGGCGGTCTCTATACCGGCATCCAGATAGACGGCTCCAAAAACGGCTTCCAGGCAATCGGCGAGAAGCGAATCCCGCTCGGCCCCTTGGGCTTGTCGTTCCCCTCTGCCTAGGAAGATGTGGGTTCCGAGGTTAAGGGTCTTAGCGACTTTAGCTAAAGCTGCCTCGCTGACACTGGCCGCCTTCATGCGAGACATTTGACCTTCATCTACTTGATCACTTAATTTCCAAAGCATCGTGGTCACGGTTAGCCCTAGAACAGAGTCCCCTAGGAACTCCAATCGTTCATTCCATCTTAAAACGCCAGCAGGAACCTTAATGTGTGCTTTTTTGCAATGTGCCTCAAACTCTGAAACGGCAGAGCGGTGGCTTAAAGCCTCAATAAGAAGGCTTGGATTCCTAAATTTGTAATGTAATTTATCTTCAAGATCAGCTAGCAACTTCTGTTTTTCAGAAAAATACCCTTTAAACGCTTCAAGCGCGGGAAAGAGTTGTACCAATGCAGCTGTGTCTTGAGGATTGATAGGGATTTGATCCATACCGCAGCCTCGAGCGATGTCCAAAAAATAGGACGGCAGTTTCTAACGTAAAACCTGCGACATAGGAAGAGAAACAATTAATACCGCATGATATTAGAGAGTTCCGCCTCATTTTGGGGGTCTGTAAGCCAGTTTGAAGGCGGTTCTATGTTAAAATGAGGGCTGGCTAGAGTGGTAGGGGGAGAGATGGCATGGGTATTTTGATTAGGGTCATGGGGTTTTTCCTCGTCTTAGGTGCGGGGTTTTCAGGTCTTCATTACTGGTGGACGGAGGAAGTACTAGTTTCTACCCCCGTTCTTTACAGTTTGCAAAAAGGTAGCTCTTTGTCCCGGATAGCCAAAGACCTTGAAAGACGTGGTGTTGTCAATTCAGCTCTGCTGTTTAGGGCGATGATCTTTATGGAACGAGGTTTTTCTGTAAAGGCCGGGCATTATAAGTTCGAAGGCAACCTGTCGCCTCAAATGGCATATGCTAAGCTTCATAACGGCGATGAGCTTTTTGAGGTAGTTTTATCGCTCACGATACCAGAGGGATTTACCCTTTCTCAAATCTTAAAAAGGTTTGCGGCAAATAAGCTGGGGGATCTCGCTGAACTCACAAATTTAGTTCAGCAGAAATCTTGGTTTGAAACCTATGGTATCCAAAGCTCAACACTAGAGGGGTACCTTTATCCGGAAACCTATGTCTACCACAATGAGCTACCCAGCGCCGAGAGGGTCATTCAAGATATGCTCGAGACTTTCAAAAAAAGGATTCCTCTGGGATACGAAGAGAATTTAGGCAAGATGGGTCTAAGTTTGTCTGACGGTATAAAATTTGCCTCCCTCATCGAGCGCGAGACAAAACATTCTGATGAGCGGCCTAAAGTTTCTGAAGTCATATGGAATCGACTAAAGAAGAAACAGCCTTTAGGGATTGACGCAGGCCTTATTTATGGGATTAAAAATTATGACGGTGATATTCGGTCAAGGGATCTCATCGATAGAACCAATCCGTATAACTCTAGGATCTATACTGGCCTGCCGCCTACTCCGATAGGAGCTGTAAGCCGGGCGAGTATGGAGGCTGTTCTGACACCGACCCAGGAAGGGTATTACTACTATGTATTAGTTGCCGATGGGCTAGAGCGCCATCATTTTTCTAAGTCCCTGAAAGAACATAATATTTATGTAAAGAAGTTACTTGAACGCGGTAAATAGGAGTAGAATAAAGCTCACCTAGTTGGAAAGGGGACGTATGGCAAAAAATAGTAAAAAAAGTGCATCGACAGTCGAAGAAAGCAGAATCTCCGGTGAGAGGATACCTGTTAATATTCTCGTTGATTATAAGTCAAAGGGTACCTATCTGTTTGATTTTTGCCATGACTTAGGGGCGGGTGGGGTGTTTATCGCAACTGAAAAGCCAAGTGCCGTAGGGGACGAACTAGAGCTGTCTTTTACGATACCTGATGCCAAAAAAACACTTTCCGTAAAAGGTAAGGTTACTTGGACTCAGTCTAAAGTGGAAGCAAAGCCCCATGTATCTCCAGGAATGGGCGTCCAGTTTAAAGACTTTTCCAGTGAGCAGCGACAGACTTTAGAAGAGTTTGTGAAGCGCTATGCAGCTTTTCAAAAAAAGCCAGCATAATTTAGTATGAGCCAAGTTCTAGGTTTTTAAAAAGAAGCTTTTAAGCTTCTTTTTGCCTGATGGCTAACAGCGGATGGCCTATTCCATCCAGCTGTTCAAATAGGAAGGATCTTGCAGTTCAAGGCCTGCTTTAGTTAAGTAAAGCGGCTGAAATGCATCAATCATGACGGCGAGCTCATCAGTAGACTTGTGGCCGACGCTTGCCAGGTAATTGCCTGGCTGAGGGCCGTGAGGTAGGCCCATGGGGTGGAAGGAAGCGCTTCGTTCACTCACACCTTTGCGGGAGGTGAAATTTCCTCTGACATAGTAGATGACTTCGTCGCAATGCACATTGGAATGGGGATAGGGGCAAGGAATGGCTCCTTCGCCATAGTCGACCATCCTCGGTACAAATGAACAAACTACAAAATTTTTGGGTGATGCAAAGGTCTGATGTAAATTAGGAGGCAAATGAATCTTTCCCGTTTTAGGAAGAAAATCAAGAATGGGAAAAACGATGGGGTAGACGGAGCCATCCCAACCAATGACTTTAGCGGGTGAGCTTTGATAGGAATGCATGGTCACTGTATTTGAAACCAAGCTGGCGATACTTAAAAACTGGTTTTGCTCTTTTTCTGTCAGTAGCCTCTCTGGGGATCTGAAATCACGATGGGTATAAGGGGCTTCAAGCTTTAACTGCCCATGGGGATTCTTATACTCCGTTGGAATTTCAATGGCAGGGCTGCCCTCAGTCAAAAAAGCTTCAAACCTTCCTTGGTTCAGAAATTTGTAGGCGGTTCCGCGTGGAATCAAGACATAGTCGTTGGGGGTATATTCTAAGGCTCCCATCATGGTTAAAAGGGTTCCTTTGCCTTCGTAAATAAACCATAGCTCATCAAATTGACCATTTGAAAAGGCGTACTCAGAATCCACCTGACCTCTTACCACGCTGAGACGAGTGGTTTCGTTAAGCCAAATCGCTGTTCTGGAGTCTAATAAGTCTTTTCCTTCTTTGGCCTCCCATGTTTTAACATGCCTTCTGGCATTCGGAAGCTCGTGAAAAGGTACGGCTATGCCAAGCATTCTAGACGTGTCAAAGGAAACAAATTCGGCACTCTTCATGTTGGTGGGAGCATCTTCATGATAGGAAATACTGAAGCCGCCAGCAAAGCCATCGCGGGTGAATACATATTCCGTAGCAACTTTATTGTTGTGCTTAAATACAGTATGGGGTTTCCGAGGAAGATGTCCTAAAGTCCGCCGTTCTAGCAATGGGCACCTCTGTCAATAAAATGAGTTTTATACCTATTTAGCGCCCTATCAAAAACTAGTTTCGGCCTAAATAGAGTCGATGGCTGATTGGCATCTTACTCCTAAATCGATGCTTTGTTAAATGGAAACCTTCTGCTTTCAGCGCTATTAACGCCCTTTTCTTTCCATCGATTGCAAAAAAAAATGGCATATATACCATTAAAAAACGCCAAACTATGACCGCAAAATGGGACTTCCTAGAGAGAGATTGGTGGCCATTGGAAATCTTCAACAATTCAGAAATTAAAGCAATATTCGAAAATGGCTAAGTCGAAGAAACTTAGTTCTTTGAATGCCGAGCCCAAGCCCCTTTGGGGTTTTCAGACTAGTAAAGTAGGAGAGATATTTTACTCAAGGGGCTTGAAAATAATCAGGATGAATTTAGATGTGTCATATGCTACAATAGCCGTGTATTTGTTACAGCCTCTTTAAGGAGTGCCTATGAAAGTGGTATGGAAACGTCCCGATGGATTTCACGGAGCTAGCCCTTCTGACTATCATGTTATTGAGCTTGATGGGCATTCCAAGATTTGGCTTCATCGCACCAACCACGATTGGTTTCCTTTTAGAGTGTCAGGAGATTGGGGTGAGGAGGAATCAACTCGCCGTCTCAATCGTCTTGTAAATCTTATCGGAACTGAGCCGAATAACTGGGTGAAGTATATTGACGAGAGTTTTGGCAACTCCAAGGCCGATAGCGTCGGAGTTTTTATAAGCGATATTTCTAACTGGATCGATCACCTTAAGGCCAACCTGAAAGGTGACACTTGGGAAATCGATATTATGACGAAAGCCCTAAGCGTAGTGGTAGAAAATCTAAAACTTGCCTCTCGTGATGTGAAAGCCGTATAGAATTAAAAGTAAATCGGTTTTTACCTTAGATTTTAAACTCTTTAAACTCTTTAAACTCTTTTTAACTCGAAATACTTTTTTATGCTTCTTTTGAAGATAAATAGTTTCTTTTATTGTCACGAAAAAAACTATTAATTCTTTTTTCAAGGATTCCACACGTTTAAAAAAGCTAAATAGGTCGGCCCATTTACGGGAGTCCGTACAATGCGAAAACTTGAAAAGGTTGATAAAAGCCGCATTAACGCCTCCTCTTTATCCAGGAAACTCCCAGCCAAGGCAGGGCCTTGGCAAATATCTTAGGGCCGCATCAGGTGCCTCAATGACTCGATTTTTCTTCAGAACTGTCAGTACCGCCTGGGGTCGGCACTAGGGTTAGAGGCGAGCTCGCTTTTTTTTCTTCGAGTTCCTTTTTGATAGTCTCGTCTTTTTTGAAAGACATTTCATAGGCAATAAAGCGATTGATTCCTAAGGGGGGAGGTAGGAAACGCAAGTCTTTAAAAGCGGTTTGGATGCACTTTGAGAATTTCAGGTCTTTAAACTCATCGTTTGCAAGCTCATAGTCTACTAGCTCGCCGTTTTCTCTTACTTGAAAGATATAGGTTAGAGATCCTTCCACGCGCTCTCTTGCGGGGAGCTCAAGCTGAGGGGTAGGTGGTGTGTTTGGAGTCCCGCGAGTGGTCAAATTTTTGAGGTTCTGGGCGGCGTGTGACTCTCGATCTTTAACAAAGTTTTCGTAGCACTGTGAGTATTGCTGGCGTCTTTCCGTAGCCATGAGGATGTTGGCAAAGCCATTTCTCATATAGGCAGAGCTTATTTTGGTATCGCCTGCAGGAGCTAGAATTAAGGGTTTATCTTTTAAAAGCTGAACCAAAAGAGCACCGGCTATTAGTCCTAACCAAAGGCTGCTGTC
>CAXNGG010000096.1:0-6526 GCA_964201885.1 Oligoflexales bacterium | reverse complement strand
GGCCCACTGGCGTAGGAAAAACCGAGCTGGCCAAAGCTTTGGCCGAACAGGTCCTTGACGATGAAACCAAGATCATAAGACTAGATATGTCCGAGTTTATGGAGCGCCATGATGTTGCTAAGCTCATTGGATCTCCGCCGGGATATGTGGGCTACGGCGAGGGCGGCCAACTCACAGAAAAGATTAAAAATAATCCCTATTCTGTGGTGCTTTTAGATGAGTTTGAAAAAGCCCATCCTGACGTCTTTAATGTCTTGCTTCAAATTCTAGATGATGGTCGCTTGACTGATGGCGAGGGTGAGACAGTGAGTTTTGAAAACTGCATTATAGTCGGCACCTCCAATATTGGCTCGAATATTTTAATGGATAAAAAGAAGCCCGTTGGACTTTCCGTAAGTGATGATGAAAGTTTTTCCGTTAAGGATTTAGATGCGGTAATGGGAGAAGTTAAAAAGCACTTGCGCCCAGAACTTATCAATCGATTTGATGAGATTATTGTCTTTCATCGGCTAGATCAGCCAGAGTTTTCAAAGATCCTCGACATTCAGATTAAAGACTTACAAAAGAAGGTTTCCGAGCTGGGATTTACTTTAGATGTAACCGAACGAGCCAAGGCCGCTATATTAGCGTCTATTGACTCAAATCAATATGGAGCAAGACCACTTCGCAGAAAAATTGAAGGCACCGTCGAAAATGAGATAGCTAGCTTTATAATAGCCAATGATAAGGGTCTTTTATCTCGCCTTTTAGTGGATGCCGTAGACGGAGTCATTAAGGTCACAAGTATATAGAGTGTATTCAGGGCTCTTTAAAACAGAAGCGCTCTCATACGGGCGAGCAACAATTACCTATGTACAATGCCCCAAGAGGTTTGGCGTAAGTGCCTGATTTTTGATTTATTTTTTTGATTGGGTCAAGTGGCCAAAATTTTCCTACCAAACTTCGAGCTTCAGGTTTTAGAATTCTAAGAGGTTCAAGCTAAATGATGGGAGAAGTCACATGGCTCAACAATGGATGTCTATTATTGAATATGCTAGACAATTTAGCGTGTCTGATATGACGGTTCGTCGCCGCATCAAAAACGGAAAATTGTACGCTTCCCTAAAAGAAGGGAAATATTTTATACCTGTGGATGCAAACCATAGACCCCAACCCGAAGGAGACAGCGATTTTCCACCAAGTTCCAAAGAAGATCGCCCGTATCAAGGTGCTCCTCTTATAAAGAATTCTTTCAGGCAAAACTCCCATTTGGATTTTGAATTCAAAAATGAGACGCTTCCTAAGGTTCATTTTGAAGCCCATGAAAATACCCGTTCAGGCTTAGCAGAGAACTTTCCCATGCCCAATTTCAAAGGAAAATTTCCTATTGAGGCCGAGCACAAGAGCCATGGAAATCAATCGATTGCTGAGGTGCTTGAATTTGCCAATAAAACTCTAGCTTTAGCCGAGGATAAATACAAAGCCAAAGAACTCGAGTGGACGGCACGACTTAAGGCCCAAGAGTTTGAGGTATCTACGAGAGATATTCGTATCAATATGTTGAAGCAACAAATTGAAGATTTGCAGCTTTTAGTAAAAGTCATTGAAAGTCCGAATTAAGACCTTCAGAACGAGCCTTAGAAAAGTCTACCGTGAGCCAAGCGGATCCGAATTGCTACAACTCGAGAATGCTCGAGTCCCCGTAACTAAATAGACGAAACTCCCTCTCAATAGCCCATCGGTAGGTCCGATGAGCTTCTTCGTAGCCCAACAAGGCGCAGATCAGCATAAACAGCGTGGATTCAGGCTGATGAAAATTAGTTACCAGTGAGTCCACAATTCGCGGAATATACCGATCTTCTTTCGTTGTTGGCCGGACAAATAAATCAGTAGATTGCCACTGATCACAAAAAGAAAGTCCTGAAACGAGATCATCGCCGGCCATTTTTACCAAGGACTCAAGAGTACGAAAGGAAGTTGTGCCAATCGCTACAACTGGCGCTCCTGCTTCTTTTTGAGCGAGAACTTCTTTCCAAGTCGAACTAGAAACAAAAAAACGTTCAGAATGCATAAAGTGCTCAGAAATATTTTCTGACTTTACCGGCAGAAAGGTCCCGGCTCCCACATGCAAGGTAACTTCTAAATGCCTAATACCCTTTTCTGCGAGCTGCTGAAAAACTGATTCCGAGAAGTGCAGCCCGGCGGTGGGAGCTGCCACGCTTCCCTGCTCTTTGGCATAGACCGTTTGATAGCGATGTTTATCCTCTTCGCTTTGGCCTTGTGGCTCTTTTGGCCGCTTGATATAGGGAGGCAGGGGAATTGTTCCCCGCAAGGAACACCAAGTAAGTAGGTCTTCTGGGGAACGATCAAATATCATCTTTACTGCAGGACCTGACGGCAATTCCATAATCGAATCCACTTTAGCAGCGAGCCCATCCGCAAACTGAAAAACCTGACCTACCTTGAATTTTCTAAACGGCTTTACTAGGCAGTCTACTTCTGAGCCATTTACATGGGGAAGGGGAAGGGTCAGTAAAAAAACTTCCACCGTCCCGCCACTTGGTGTTTGGCAAAATAGCCGGCTGGGAAAAACCCGTGTATTATTAGTTATGATTAAACTGTTGGGTGCAAGACCATTCGAAATGTCATCAAATCGCTTCTCTTCAATTTTGCCATTTTTGCTGCGCCATAAAAGCCTAGATCTGTCCCGTCGATCTGAAGGATGCTGCGCAATAAGTTCAGATGGGTATTCAAAAGAAAAATCACTCTTATTAAGATTCAAAATGGCCTCACATCCCTGTTTCGCCCTGTTTACTGGAGGTGGCAAAAAAAATCTATACGCAAGTAGGATCAATCTAATAAAGGTCATAATTTTGGCGGGTTACTCTGGGATATGCGGTGCTTCTTGTCCCCTTGAGGTAAGTCTGGGTGGATCAGGGGCAGAACCCTATATCCGTGAATCTTTGCGGCTCTTTGAGTACCATCAGACCAAGTGGCAGGAACTTCCCCTACAAATCGACCCTACTGACGGCGCAGGCGGCTTAGTTCTGACATCCAAGGACTATCTAAAAGAGCCCATAAATCCATATGATCGCATACGGTTTTTCCTGAAAAATTCACGCCCTCAAAATCAGCCAGTAGCACCTCCGTGTAAAAACAAATGGGGGCGCGAGATACTAGGACGTTCGGGGGCTGCCTGGGTCTTTGCCTGCGAAGAAGCCCATGCTATGGAGACGCCTATTTTTTATGACCCCGTAAAGGGAGTTGTCAGCTCGAAATACTACAAATATTCGTTCAACCCAGAAAACCATATTCTTTTTCAAAACATTGAAATATTGCAAGACAGACAGTGGGTCTCTGTGGCGCGAGACTCTAACGTCAGTTTCCGTCTAGATATTAAGAATTTCTTTAATTTAAACTTTGGCCCCAGTGCTATTACCAGCAAACTTGAAGAATTTAGGCAGGGTCCTTTAGGCTTAGTAGGAAAAGTGTCTTTCTACTTAAACCTTCTTTTTTTCAAAATAAAACTTTCACTTATAACCGACGTCTATTTCTACGAAAACCAAGTTAATGTACCAATGATTATGTATGCGCCAAGAGACCTATCAAAAAATTTAAATCAAAAAAGTGGTATTTACTATTCATGGAAAAGCACACTGCCGTTCTCAAGGACTGGCATATCAGACGTCTCCCAAGAAAGCCTCAGCTTTCCTTCCGTCAACGGGCTGAACTGCAGTTTAGGATCTTGCAACTATGAAGTATCCACATCAGAGCAACTCACTATGCAGCTCAAAATTCCAGTGTTTTTGGCGCAAAAAAACTTTTTACCCCTTTGGGCGCAGGCAACGTCTGAAAATCACAAAATCGCGCCGGCCGTAGAGCCAACTTCGGACACCCAAGGACTCTATTTTGAAATTTCATCCTTGCCAAAAGGAGAGCATAAGTGGGATTTTTGGATGAGTTTGCAATCCACTCAACGAGAGTCATGCCCCGTAAAAGGGACATGGGGTCGCGAATGGGAAAAATAAAAAGGGGACGCTAAAAATCAACTGCCATGAAGCTTGCTTCCCAATTCAAATCTGTTCAATATCCAAGCCCCCATGGGCATTTAAAAAAACCGCAGCTAGAGATGCGTTAAGGCAAATATACACAGAACCAAAGCCAGCACATAAACACAATGCAAGATAAAAATGGCCTTTTAAGAGTTTTTGAGCGCCCCAGAAGGCTTCCCAATAGCAGACTCATCTATAATTCTAGCTAACGAGCCTATTTCGGCTAGGACGACAAAATCAGAAAGTCTATTCACATCGTGACCGATTAATTTTTTAAAACTAGATTCTGATTTTATGTCTTGGATCAATTGAAACTGAGAACTGGATAGCTCTGATATCTGGGGCTGAAAATTCTTCCGTGTCACGGCTAGGAAGGTAGGCGATTCCAATGGAATTGAAGGCGGCAGGGAATTTGCTACTTCATATGCCAAGCTTTTTAGGCTCCATCCCTGTAATGCAAAACGGGAGGAAGGCGCAAGGCCGATCCTTAGCTCCTCAATTTCATGAGTGGGCAAATTCTTAAGCATTCGAGGTTCCAAGATTGGGGTGTCTGGGGCCAAAAAAGTTTCCATTTGGAATTGATCTAATTCAGCGATTTGAGCCATCAGGGCCTGAGGGACTCCGAAATCAAAATCGAGGGCAAAATCCTTTAGCGTCTTGGCAAGTTCATCTCCAATGAAATTTAAAGACCAATGCTTTGATACTCGGTAAGCCAAATAATGCCTTATGATCGCTCTAAAACCATCGTCTTCAGCTATATAAAAAAGGTTTTTAAAAGTGTCTTTTAATGCGCTTTCAATGCGCTCAAAATAGGCTATTTTATAGGTGCTTATTCCCAACTCGCTCGAAGTAGGCAAATCGCAGCGGAAATTTGCCTGTAAGACTTGAGAATCCGTACCCTGGGCACTAAATATTTCCTCAGCCAATATTTCTAGATTTGTCGGTCTAACGACTACATCTGCTAAATGTAAGGTAATGCTCGAAGAGGACTCCTTACTTAGGATTCTGTGCTTAGGTGGCTTTGACACCAAATGTCTTGCTACGTTAAGTTCTTCTAAAAGCTCGGCCAATGGTGGTATATTATCATCTCTTTCTAGCAGCACGGGCACGTCCGGCCATCTTTTCTTGGCAATCTCCAACAAACTCCATACATCATCGCCTACCGGTTCGTCGTGAGTATCTATGCGAATTCCTTCGGAAATCTTATGTCCTGCAATATGAAATTGCCTAACTTCGGGCCCTAGCTCAAACATATATTCGATGGGATCAAGGTCCAAATTATTATGATTGACGACCAAATTATTCAAATCCAACAAAATTCCACAACCGCTTCGTTTACAGAGCTCTTTCAAAAAACAAACTTCAGACAAATTCGAACCCTGCCAGGATAGGTAGGCACTCGGATTTTCCAGTAAAATAGATTTTCCCAGGATGTCCTGAACTTGGCTTACTCGCGAAACGAGATGCTCTAGTGACTTTGTGCTATAAGCAATAGGAAGAAGATCATAGATCGGCTTGCCGAAAGAATTCTTTGTAAAACAAAGATGATCACTTATCACAAAGGGTTGAAGCCAAGCGCTCAGCTTCTTTAATTCCCTAAGGTAGTGTATGTCGAGTAAATCTTCACTACCGATAGAAAGGCTGACCCCATGCATGGCAACTGGATATAAGTCTCTGACTTGCTCTAATCGTCTCCTGGCATTACCACCGACGGCCATGAAATTTTCCGAAATAATTTCTACAAAGTCTAATTCAGGTTTGGTTTCAATAATGTCATTATAGTGAGTAGGTCTAAATCCCAGGCCATATCCAGTCATGTAAACCCCAATAGAAATGCAAATAAGTGAGAATAAGCAAATGACTAGAAACCAAATAACAAAAAACCCCCAGAATTACACTGAGAGTTTCTGCTTTTAAAAACAAAAATGCACTACTTCTTTTTCTTTGGAGCTGCATGAGCAGCATCTTTAGGAAGTGCTGGAGCCGCATCTTTAGCAGCAGGCGCTTCAGCATCCAATTTTGTTTGGGACGCAGCGGCCCATTTGCCGCCAGCTTTTTTGCAATCAGCTGCAGATGCAGCCGTTACAAAGCCTTGGCCTTTACATTCATTCTTCCCTTTGCAGCCGTTGTTGTTTCCCATACCGCCGCAATCTGACTTACCTTTACAGGAGTTGTTAGCGCAGTAGTGTCCATCTACTAGATCAGGTCCCGCGCTTGCAATGTTTGCGCCTGCCATAATTGCAGTAAATGCTGTTGCAGTGAACAATCCAAAATTCATCTTCATAAGAACTCCCAATTTATATTGTCCTATAATCTTATAGTTCAGAAAATATGAAGTCAATTATTCTCACATTATGGCCCAAAGTCACGGCATCGCTCTAAACTGCTGAGCCCCAACTGTTAGACGGCTACAACCTCCCCGAGGGCCGCTTGCAGTAGCGTTTGCAGCCGACCAATTTTCCGTGCTGGATTTTAGCTTTAATAATCTTGCGTAG
>CAXNGG010000095.1:0-6555 GCA_964201885.1 Oligoflexales bacterium | reverse complement strand
GTTTTGACTTCAAAGAAATCTCTCTTGAAACCACATTTTTAGATCGTAAGTTTTCTCTTCCTTTTCTTATTACCGGCATGACGGGCGGGATTACGCGCGGCACAGAAATCAATCGTCGCCTTGCCCGAACCGCTGCGGAACTCAATATCCCTATGGGTGTAGGAAGCCAGAGAATCGCCCTTGAGCATCCGGAATTTGCGGATGTATTCAATGTGAAGCGCCATGCCTCCAGCGTTTTTTTAATAGGAAATCTGGGCATCTCTCAACTTCTTAGGGGATCCCTTGACGAGTCCTTGAGAGCCGTTGATATGATCCAAGCTGACGCCTTTGCTATTCATATCAATTTGGTTCAAGAAGCCATTCAGCCGGAAGGGGACCGCCAACTAGAAGGCGCCCTCAGTCGCATCCTTGAGATAAGAAAACGCCTAAACGTCCCACTCATAGTCAAAGAAGTCGGCTCTGGACTCGACCCCATTACTGCTAAAGAACTTATTTTAGGAGGTGTGCGAGCCCTAGATGTCGGTGGCAGTGGTGGTACTTCTTGGGGTTGGATTGAAAGTCTTCGCGGTAAGTCTAGACTCACCAAAGAGTTGGGGCATGAATTTCGAGATTGGGGAATTCCTACGGCCAACGCACTAGCCGCCATTAGGTTGATGGATGCCAACATGGAACTGATTGCTACCGGCGGCATGCGTGGGGGAATGATGGCAGCCAAAGCACTGGCTCTTGGTGCCAACATGGTGGGAGTAGGATTGCCTTTGTTTAAGGCTGCATTGGAATCGGAAACCGCAGCACTCGATCTGCTACATCGTTGGGCGGAGTCCCTAAGCCGCGTTCTGTGGGCAACCAACTCTAGGGCGATTCCTGAATTGAAGGGAAAGCTATCCCTGGGCCCACCATTTGCCGATTCACTGTCTCGTCTTGTCAATCTATCTCCTGATTTACCTAAAATGGATCCCTATGAGCGATAAACCAAAAGATGACGAGACCTATTGGGGCTTAGAGAAAACATCCCGACTTCCGGGATTTCACTCCTTACCTATCGGTGAGCGCGCCCAAGCTACAGGACTCTTTGCAAAATTGGACAGGGATGATCTTGAGGTTATCCAAAGTTTTGGCGCCATCTCAAAAGAGTTGACCGATACGTTCATAGAAAATGCTGTCGGAACGTTTTCTTTACCATTAGGAGTGGCGACTAACTTTTTGATCAATGGAAAAGATTACCTCATCCCTATGGCCGTTGAAGAGTCGAGTGTGGTAGCAGCTGCTAGTCATGGAGCCAAGTTTGCTCGAGCGGGCGGTGGATTTACCTGTAGCAGTACAGATCCCATCATGACCGGACAACTTCAATTGAAACTCGAGAACCTGCAACCTGAATATAAAGCTAAAATCCATGATGTGTTGGTTTCTGTGAAGCCCGATCTCATTGAATTTGCTAATCGCGGTTTAGAGAGGCTTATAGAGCGAGGGGGAGGAGTTACAGATATCGAATGGCGTGCCCTCCCAGAACTAGATCAGATGATCCTCCATATTTCCATTGATACACGGGATGCCATGGGCGCTAACATCGTTAACACCGTATGTGAAAAACTAGCCAAAGTAATTGGCAAACTGATTCCAGGCGTAGAAACTGGCCTCAGAATTTTGACAAATCTCACTATACACCGCAGAGCTCGTGCAGAATGCGTCATACCTGCCTGTGCTTTTGAGCGCCCAGAGTACCGTGGTGAGCAAGTCACAAAAGGCATTAGAGAAGCTTGGCTTTTTGCAAAACACGATATTTACCGAGCAACCACCAACAATAAGGGAGTCATGAACGGCATCGATCCAGTGGTCATCGCTACTGGCAATGATTGGCGAGCCACTGAGGCAGGCTGCCATGCCTGGGCCGCACGCAACGGCTCCTATGAGCCCTTAGCCGAGTGGTCTTTAGACTCCCAGCAAAATCTCAAAGGCATCCTAGAAGTGCCGATGGCCGTCGGAACCGTAGGCGGCGTCACGCGACTGCATCCCACCGCCCGCACTTCACTCAAAATACTAGGATTTCCAAGCGCCAAAGAACTTTCCGAAATCATCGTAGCCGTTGGGCTTGCCCAGAATCTTTCGGCACTCCGAGCCCTTGCCTGCGAAGGAATACAAAAAGGTCATATGGATCTTCATTCCAAAAATTTACAGCTTCTTAAAAAGAATCATATATGACTTTGGCATCCTCACCCGGCAAAATCATGCTTTCTGGAGAGTATGCCGTTTTAAACGGTGGACGAGCACTTGCTCACACACTTAACAAAAGACTCTCCGTAGAAGTTCTTCCAAGTACGGTGGAGACTACTATAGCCTCAGATCTCTGGGCAAAAAAAAAATATTTTCGCTATGATGACCCAGATTTCGTCTGTGAGAGTTTAAAATACATTGAAACTTTTTTTGGCAAGCTACCTCCTCTTGAAATCAAGATAAATTCCGACATAAAAATCAGCTACGGGATTGGGTCCTCTTCTGCCTTGAGACTTAGCTTGTACGCCGCATTGCAAAGGCACCTCAATCTAGGTTGGTCCGTGCTAGATGTGGCTCAGCTTGCTTATAAGGACCAAAAAAGAGCACAAGGAAAAGCCTCAGGCTATGACACTTTAACTCAATCCTTGGGGGGACTCATAGAAATGTCTATCTCCCAGGACGCTTGGCCTAAATCCTTAACACAGCCTAAAAGCCCTCACTTGACGCGAGTTCAAATGATGATTGGGGGAAAAGGCGCACCCACTCGGGAAACCATCCAATCTGTTTCTGAGTGGCTCGCTAGTAACAAAAATTCCCGTAGTTTGCTTACGGTTTCAGAAGATCTGACCGATGCTTGGCTGCAGGATGATTTCTCCTATCTATTAGAAAAAGTAGAAGCCCACAGGCTGTTTTTTGAAGGGGCGCCGAGGTTTCCAAGTGAGTTGAGCTTGGCCTTAAAGCCTCATCAAATTATCGGCCAATGGAGCTGGAAACTTACGGGAGCTGGCGGCGAAGATGCCTTATTAGTTCTGGGAAATGTCCCCACGGAAGCTCGTTTAGTGTTTCAAAATTTTGGTTGGCGTGCTGCCGACTTTACATTTTCTGGAGAAGGATTAAGATATGGCCTTTGAAATTGAAGTCCTTGCACCCTCCAATATCGCATTTTTAAAGTACTGGGGTAAGTTGGATTCTGCTACCCAGTGGCCAGCGGGAAACTCCCTGTCCATGACTTTGAAACACGCAAAAACCGTCACTAAAGCTGTTTCCTCAGACTCGGATCAGGTTTTTTTTGATGGCAAACCGTCTCAAGATAGAAAAATATTCAGAGCTTTAGAATTGCTTAGGGAGCACACCGGCCTAAAGAGCAGAATGACCATAGAGACTTACAATACCTTTCCAAAGTCATGTGGAATTGCCTCGTCAGCTTCCGGAATGGCGGCCCTTACAATCGCCAGCATAGCCTGCTGGACCCATTCTCAAAGCTTTGAAGAGCTGGAAAAAAACGGTTATTCCAAAACGAGACTCTCCCACCTGGCGAGACTTTGCTCTGGAAGCGCGGGACGAAGTTTATTCGGGGGCTACGTGGAATGGTTAAAAGGTGACACCTCGGAACAACAAGTCATCAGCCCAAGGTTTTCCGCGAGCCATTGGCCCCTTGCCAACTTAATCCTAATAGTCAGTGATAAGACCAAAGGCATCTCATCGACTGAAGCCCATGCAGCGGCTTGGAGTTCCCCGCTCTTTCGGCCGAGGTTAGCTGTCCTTCAGGAACGTCAAGCGGCGATGCTTGAAGCAATTCAAGAAAGAGATCTCCCTAAACTTGGCCCTTTACTTGAAATTGACGCCTTAGAGATGCACGCTATCATTATGACCGCTTCTGCACCTGTTCGCTATTTGAGCGAAGAAACCTTACACCTGGTCTCTTGGATTCGTGAAGAACGTCACAAGGGATCTTTCAAGGCATGGTTTACTATCGACGCTGGTCCTAATATTCATTTGATTACAGAGCCACGCGATCTTCCTCGGGTCCAAGCGTCTCTTTCAAAGGCCTTCCCCAATTTGAAGATATTTCAAGACGAAGTCGGCGATGGTCCACAAATTAGAAAGCTTTAGTTTAAAATTCTTTTATAAAATCTCCAATAACCTCACTTCAACCTACAGGCTTCAAATCTCTTAAGACCTACCTGTATGAGGTAGGTAATTATCATTTTCAGAAACTTTAAGTAAAAACCATTACATAGATACACCCACTGCTTTTTTGAGTATACGGAAGGAGGCACTTCGTCGTAAGAAACTGTTTTATCGCTATATTTTACATATTTTTAGGAATTGTCAAAACTTGCCTTAGAGCTTCTTAAAACAATTAAAAAAAATGAGTTAATTTCACCGCATATCACCCGATAGACCTTTAGGAATCTAAGTTTGGGGGGATACTCTGTGACAAGAAAAACAATGTGGCTTTTTATCTTGATAGGATCAGGATGTAGCTTTCAGGGCACGTCTCAACTTAGTAAGACGAGTAAAATCTCACTCGCTGGCCTATCCAGTCTCACGGATTCTAAGAAAATATCTGTAAGCGGCGACCTGATGATTGAGAGTTTAAAAGATGATCTTTTGGCCCAAGGATTTAGCCTTGTCCAAGTCAAAAACATTGTGGCATCGGCCAAGACAGAGGTCTCTCTATCCGCATCATTAGTTATCGAATCTTCAAATTTAACTTTGGCTGCCCAATCCAACAATCCCTATGCCATTGCGACATCAGCGGTCACAAAAGGCGCTCTAGCTAATAGACCAACCTCGACTTTTGAGACCGAAGCACTTTCATTTGGCCTAAATGAAGCTTCCGACGTTACTTACAAATTGAAGAAATTGAAAGCCATTGCTGGTGGCACCATGAAAGCCATCGGCAAGCTGAAGGAGTCCATGTCTCCTTCAAACGAGGAACTTGTGGATGCCACTTCTGAAGTCACTGCCCAAGCAGCTAGCTCTATCTCAACATCAGGGATCCCTCTAGAAATGATCGGAACCGCTACCAATATCATTGCTAAGTCGACCCTTGAAAATATCGCGGCGGCAGGTCTTTCGGAATCAACGGCTGATGTTATTAAGAGCTTAACGAAAGGAACGATGACCGGTATTTCCCAAATGTTTCAGCAAAGCGACATCGCCAAAACAGCTGGAAATGTGTCTAGTTCTTTTATCACTGCTATCTCTCAAGTAACCTTTGATAGCTCTATTGAGGTAAAAGAACTCATCGGATCGGTTTCCGAAGGAGCTGTCGCTAGCTTAAATGAAATGTCCTATATTGAAGTTTCTGATATGTCGGCAATCGTCAATCAAATTCAAGTAAGCTCGTTTGAAACGATAGCCGAGAACTATACCGGAGAGATCGCTGCTGAAATGTATGTCGCCATCTCCGCAGGCACGGTGGAAGGCTTGAATCAAGTTACTATGATGGCTGAAGAATCCCAGGCAATGTCGACCATCTATCAAAACACAATCTCTTCCACCACTGCGTCCATTAGCAAAGACTTGGGAGTCGACCCTGATAAATATACGACCTCGATTCAAAAAACCGTAGCTGATTCGGGAGCGACGTCTGCGGTTCAGGTGCTCAACGATCCTTGCTCCAAGGCCGATCAACCAAAAGCATGCGGCCTCAATTATTGTAACGCCATGACCTTATCTACGAACCAAGGAGCAACGTCTAGTCCCATAGACTTCTATTCCGCAAACGTAACCATCGGCCAAGAGTTCCAAGAACAGCTTGGCAGCAAAAGCTGCCGCATTCCATCCACTCTTTCCCTCTGCCCTAACTCCACTCAAATACTTGGAGGCAATCTGGCCTGGGCGTATAGTGCGGATTCTGTGCCTTACTGCTCGTCTACCTATACGCCTGCACCAGCGATTATGTCTGTGGAAAGGATATCCTTCAATCTAAGCTATGACCCCTCTGAATCCATTCAATATGTAAATAACAGTATCCCTCTATCCATTATGCCCTATGGAGGCACGCAAAACATTCAATCTCGCGTCTCATTTTTAAGAGGTTGCGGTGGCACCAGCCAGGAAATTCTTAAAAAAGACTGGGATTCCCAATTGTCCGTCCAGCCTACCTTCGAAACCGCAGATGTAAATCAGTGTCTAAAAATGCAAATATCGATCCGAAACAGTGACGGCATCAACGAAGCAGGTTCCCCAGCAAAAGGGGATTTCTATCGCATCTATCCCTTGTATGTCAATGATACCTACGACTACTCCTATGGCTATATCAATTCGGTCAACTTCACTTCAGGTTCAGCCTATTATGGAACTCTCGATGGGCGGTTCCAAGAGAGGATTCTCATTGCAGGAACCACTTTGAACCTAGAAGCGAACACGTCAAATATGAACGACGAGGTTTTATTTGAGATGGTTTCAGAATGCGGCAACTCGGAAACTCTACTTCTAAGTTCCAATATCTACCTAACTTCAACTCCTAATGCAAACGGCGTCTCCACAGTCGCTTGGTCTCCAATCGTCCCTGAAAAACCAAATAATAATTGCCCGACATTTCTCTATTCC